>NZ_JANZNP010000010.1:0-242066 GCF_025153065.1 Pantoea sp. XY16
ACCGGAGGCGAGGATGAGCCGACAGGACGTCGGCGAAAGGACGGTTCGCGCCAGGGATGGCGCGTCCGGACGGTCCGTCGGCCGCAGGGCGTGACGAAGGCACCCCGCAAAGCGGGGCGCGCAGGCAGCCGGACGCCGGGATTGTCAAGGGGCGGGCGTCCGCCCCTTGACGCGTCCGCCTGCACGGACAACCTGAAACTCCCGACCGCCTGGCGGGCGTAACCTTCTCAGAGCCAGCCCGCTGCAAAGCATGCCCACCTCGCCAGACGAACGAAACTCTCTCAGCGCCCTTTCGCGCAGCGAACTAAAGGCCTGGCGGGCCGCTATCCGCCGGGATTGTTAAGGGGCGGGCGTCCGCCCCTTGACACGTCCGCCTGCACGGACAACCTGAAACTGCCCATCGCCTGGCGGGCGAAACCTTCTCAGTGTTAGCCCGCTGCGAGCGAAACCTTGTCAGTGCCAGCCCGCTGCGGGCGAAACCTTCTCATAGCCAGCCCGCTGCAAAGCGTAACCTACTCATAGCCAGCCCGCTGCAAAGCGTGCCCCGCCGCCAGGCGAAAACGCCCTCAGATCAGCGCCCCACCATCATATTGGCCACCAGATACTTACGTCCATGCTCATCCTCTTCGGTGTAAACACCCTGCAGCTCCGGGGAGAAGCCGGGCAGCAGATTCAGCCCCTCCTCTAGCGCCAGGAAGTAACGCTGCACCGCGCCGCCCCAGACTTCTCCCGGCACGACGCACAGCACGCCCGGTGGATAAGGCAGCGCGCCTTCCGCAGCGACCCGGCCTGCGGCCTCGGCGATAGGCACCAGCTCCACTTCGCCGCGAATATAAGCCTGATGTGCATCCTGCGGATTCACGCTGACCGGCGGGAACTCCGCGGCGCGGAACATCAGGCGCTGTAGATCCTTCACGTTATGACTGACGTAAAGGTCGTGCATCTCCTGACAGAGGCGACGCAGGGTATAGCCGGCATAACGTTGCGCGTTTTTGCGGTAAATCGTCGGCAGCACTTCGGCCAGCGGCGCATCCTCTTTAACGTGCTGCTCAAACTGCGCCAGCATCGCCACCAGATTCGTCATCTTCTCCGGGCTCTCAGCCGGGGTCAGCAGGAACAGGATCGAGTTGAGATCGCACTTCTCCGGCACGATGCCGTTTTCACGCAGGTAGTTGGCCAGAATGGTGGCCGGGATCCCAAAATCACTGTATTCCCCGCTGGCCGCATCGATCCCTGCCGTGGTCAGCAGCAGCTTGCAGGGATCGACCCGATACTGATCGCGCGCGTAACCCGCAAAACCGTGCCACTTCGCCTGCGGTTCAAAGCTGAAGTAGCGCAGATCGCGGGCGATCGTTTGCGTGGGCGCATCCTGCCAGCGCTGTCCATCAACGATCTCCGGCACAAACGGCAGGATCATTTCGCAGCGTTCCAGGATCGCTTTACGCGCCTCAATACCCAGCGTGACGCACTCATCCCACATGCGACGTCCCGCTTCGCCCTGATGCATTCTGGCGTTGATATCCAGCGCGGCAAACAGCGGATAAAACGGACTGGTTGAAGCATGCAGCATAAAGGCGTTATTCAGTCGCTTATGCGGGCAGAAGCGCCGCTGTCCGCGAATGTGGTTATCTTTTTTATGAATCTGCGAGGTCTGCGAAAAACCGGCCAGCTGCTTATGTACGGACTGCGTGACAAAGATTCCAGGATCGTTTTCATTCAGCTCCAGGGTCAGCGGCGAACAGCCTTCCATCAGCGGAATGAACTGCTCATAGCCGAGCCACGCGGAATCAAACAGGATGTAATCACACAGATGACCGATGCGATCCACCACCTGGCGGGCGTTGTAGACCGTGCCATCGTAGGTGCCGAGCTGGATAATCGCCAGACGGAAAGGCCGCGCCTCTTCTGCACGCTGGGGGGCGACGACCGCGATCTGCTCGCGCAGATAAGCCTCATCAAAGCAGTGCGCGTCAATGCCGCCAATAAAGCCGAAAGGGTTACGTGCTGCTTCAAGATAGACCGGGGTCGCGCCCGCCTGAATCAGCGCGCCATGATGGTTCGACTTGTGATTGTTACGGTCAAACAGCACCAGATCACCGCGGGTCAGCAGCGCATTGGTCACTACTTTATTAGCGCTTGAGGTGCCGTTGAGCACAAAGTAGGTTTTATCGGCGTTAAACACCTTTGCCGCATACTTCTGTGCATCTTTAGCCGAACCTTCGTGGATCAGCAGGTCGCCCAGTTTGACGTCGGCGTTGCACATGTCAGAGCGGAAAACATTCTCGCCATAGAAGTCATAAAACTGTTTGCCCGCCGGATGCTTTTTAAAGAATGCCCCACCCTGATGTCCGGGGCAGGCAAAGGTGCTGTTCTGCATATCGACATAACGGGTCAGCGTCTCGAAAAAGGGTGGCAGCAGCGCCGCTTCATACGCCTGCGCAGCGGCTTCCAGCGCAAGCCACTCCTGCGGCTCGCCATTCAGCTCACCGCTAACGCCAGGCAGGTGCATCACCTCTTCTTCAAACGCATTCGCGACAAACACCGGCAGATTAAAACCGGTGTGACGCAGCAGCGCCAGCACACCGCTGCGGGTATCCGCCAGCGAGACGACGACCGCCGCCACATCCGTAAAGTCGGTATTATCCAGCGTCACTACGTCACGCGCGGTGTTCAGGGTCAGGCTGGGTGCGACAGCAGCGCTGGCAGCAATTTTCAGTGGAGTCATAACAGGATCCCTAACGTCAGGGAGGGCGTGCCAGAAGCACAATTATGGGGACAGCGCCCCGGCGAATAATTGACCGTCAGAAGGCATAGTGCAGTGTGGCAAGCAGATCCACAGCCGCTGCCTGGCTGGCCTCACCGCATGGTGAATAATGGAGAGTTTGGGAAAGAGGAAAATCCGGTGAGCGCCGGAAAAAGCGAACGGTAATCCGGGCAAGTGCGCGGTGAACCGGACATGGCGACGTCCTCTGTGGTGAACAAGCAGGGCCAAAACGTGGCGGTCATAATGTCATCTTTTTTATGCACGAACAACCCGACCCAGGGAATTATTCAGTCATGTAATAAAAAGATAACAACATGATTTTTATAGTCTATTTATTATAAAAAATTCATAATACGACTAATTATATGAATTATATGCAGATTTATGCAAACGTCATGCTGCGCATTTTGCGCTCCTGCAGTGGCCTTCATCCGCAGACTCGGCCATTGCCCTACCGCATTACCGCAGCCAGGCGTAAACTGATCCTCTCATTCCCACTCTGCCGGAGGCTGCATGTTCAAGGCACTGGTCATTGAAAATGACGAACAAGGTTACCGTTCTCTGCTGAAAGATCTCACCGAATCCCAACTGCCAGACCACGATGTCACGCTCGACGTCAGCTACTCATCCCTGAACTATAAAGATGCCCTGGCTATCTGCAACAAAGGCCCGATTGTGCGCCAGTTTCCGATGGTGCCAGGTATCGATTTTGTCGGCCGCGTGACGGCCAGCCGTCATCCCGACTGGAAAGAGGATGATGTGGCGCTGCTGACGGGCTGGGGCGCAGGCGAAAAACAGTGGGGCGGCCTGGCGCAGAAAGCCAGCGTCAGCGGCGACTGGCTGGTGCGCGTGCCCGCCTCTCTTAGCCCGCTGCAGACCATGGCCATCGGCACAGCAGGGCTGACCGCTATGCTCTGCGTCATGGCGCTGGAAAAACAGGGCATCACGCCCGGACACGGACCCGTGCTGGTGACCGGTGCCAGTGGCGGCGTCGGCAGCTACAGCGTCAGCCTGCTGGCGCGTCTGGGTTATCAGGTGATCGCCTCCAGCGGGCGCGCCAGCGACCATGCGTATCTTATCGATACACTGGGCGCGGCATCGGTGATTAACCGCGAAGAGCTTTCTCATCCCGGCAAGCCGCTGGCAAAAGAGCGCTGGGCCGCCGCGATAGACAGCGTCGGCAGTCACACTCTGGCAAACGTGCTGGCCGGCATTCAGCGTGACGGCGTGGTGGCTGCCTGCGGTATGGCGCAGGGACTCGACCTGCCCGCCAGCGTCGCACCTTTTATTTTGCGTGGCATCACGCTGGCGGGTGTCGACAGCGTGATGTGTCCGAAGCCGCTTCGTCAGCAGGCATGGCAGCGGCTCGGTGAGCTGCTGGATAGCGATCGGCTCCGCAAACTGAGCCGGGTGATCCCGCTGAGTGAAGCCAGAGAAGGTGCGCAGGCATTGCTGGATGGCAGCGTACAGGGTCGTCTGATTGTCGACTGTCGCTAACCCGCGTTTAAAGGCGCGTATCGCGCGCCTTTATCGACTGGTTCGCTGCAGTCGTTTGATCAACCCTTCCAGCGCGAACTGCGTGCCCTGCTCCATCACGGACTTCGGATCGCCGCTGAACTGATGGCACTCCGCATCGTCCCTGCCGTCGGGCAATACCCAGCCAAACCAGATAGTGCCTGCTGGCGTGCCATCTTCGCCACCATCGGGTCCGGCATAGCCGGTAATCGATAACCCCACCGGTTCACCAGAGCGGGCGCAGGCTCCCTGTACCATTTCACGTGCCGTCTGCTCGCTCACCGCCGTGTGCTGTTTCAGCGTATCAGGATGCACGCCCAGCAAACGGATTTTGGCATTTTCGCTGTAGGTGACGAAGCCGCTGGTATAGAAGTCGCCGCTGCTTTCCACCGCGGCCAGCGTCATGCTGATCAGCCCGGCGGTACAGGATTCGGCGGTCGTCAGATGAAGTCCGGAGGAGAGTAAAATGTTACCCAGTTGCTCAGCGGTTTGATCTAATGATTTTGCCATTATGGTCTCCTGAATCTTCTGTCCTGAACACCAGGTATAGCGCAAAACCAGTGATTAAAAACACGCAAAGCAATGTTTTTAAAGCGAAACGGCCAGAATACACAGCACAATATCGGGCGGTTTACACGTAGCCTGTTTCCCCCTCAGCAACAGAGACTGAGAGCAGTAAGTCAGCATTTTACGAATCTGTGAGTGTGCCGGGTAACGTCTGTTGAAGCTGATGCCGTTTAGTCAATCTCCTAAAACGTAGTGACACAGGAGCGAATCACCTGATTAGTTGTTAGTATTCACTCGCTTGCTCGCTGGCATCACAAAAACAGTTCTGCATAAAAGCCGTAAAAAAACAAAACAGCAGGCTGATCAAGCGAGGCTCTTATCCCATCTATTGCACTTAAGAATGGGATTCAACAGCTTTATGAATTCATCAATAACCACAGCGCACAAATTGTTAACCCGAATGCATCTGCATTTATCAATACGTAGAGGAAGAGAGTTATGGCGCAAAAACCTGTGGTTGTTATTCACTACTGTATGCAATGCAACTGGCTGATGCGGTCAGCGTGGATGGCACAGGAACTGTTGCATACCTTCGCTGAGGATCTGGCAGAGGTCACGCTGAAACCCGGCACCGGCGGTATTTTTGAGATTACGCTGGATGGTCATCTGCTGTGGGAACGTAAGCGGGACGGTGGTTTCCCGGATGCGACTACCCTGAAACAGCGCGTGCGCGACATCTGTTTCCCGGATCGTACCCTGGGTCACATCGACAAGAATAAAGGTGAAATCAGCTGATTAACTGTGGGTGATTTTATCAGCCGCGTCGTGCAGCGCCCTAATCAGCGTCTGCAGCGCGGCTTCTGAAATATCTTCCTGCGCCAGTCGTTGATTCAGAGCCACCTTCAGCCCGTGAATTGCCTGCTCCACAGCAGGAATGCTGCGGTTATTGACCACGATTGCCAGCGTAGAGAGACGCGTAATCAGGCTGGCTACCGTTTCGCGATTATCCGCCAGCTGCGCCTCACCAGCCGCCGTCAGTCGGTAAGCTTTACGCGCTGCCTGCGCATCCACCACCTGAATCGCCTCCATCTCTTCCAGCAGCGTCAGGTTGGGATAGATGATCCCCGGACTGGGCGAATACTCTCCCTTTGACAGCTCCTCAACGGACTTGATCAGTTCATAGCCGTGCGCCGCATTCTGCGCCAGGAAATGGAGCATAAGCAGGCGTATCTCACCCGCTTCCAGCATCTTTTCACGTCGTTTACGTCGTCCGCTGCAGCCGCCTGCGCGCGAAGTCTGTTCGTCAGATGACGTGGAAGTCGGATGCTGTTTCATGGCCTGCCCTGCTGAGAAAAGTGGGATTGATGGTAGTGCGCCGCCTGGCAAAACTCAATTGCCAGCGCGGCTTACTTCTGATGCCAGTAGGCCACCGCCCGCACGAAGTCGCTGTCGAGACCACGCTGCGATGTAAAGTAGTCAGACAGCGCTTTAACAAACTCCCCCTCGCCGGTCAGCCAGATAAAGTAATCCTCCGTCGGAATAGCGATTTGATCAAGCCGGGTAATCAGCTGGCTGAGCTGCGCTTTCTGCATCTGACCGCTGCCAGGCCAGTTTGCCGTTACGCCTGCCATATCCGATAAATAGTCGCGACCGGTCGCCTCATCGGTAAAGGCATAGAGATGCAGCGACTGGGCGCGGGCGTCACGCTGACGGCGGGCAAAAGCGGGCAGCCCGGTTTCGTCGCAGACGTAAAGCTGGAATGCGTAGTCGGTCGGCACTACCAGCGAGCCGCGTGGCCCACCAACAATCAGTTGATCGCCTACCTGCGCCTGCGCGGCCCAGTCACTGGCTACGCCCTGCTGATGAATATAGAAGTCGAGGGTCAGTGAAGACTCACCATCGAATTCCAGCGGCGTGTAATCACGCGCCTGCGGACGTAAACCTTCAGGCCAGACAATGCCTGCGTCGGTAATCTGTGGCAGAGCCAGAGTTTCGCCTTCAGCAGCAGGGAAAAACACCTTGATGTGGTCATCAAAGCCTGGCGACGTAAAGCCTGCCAGATCGCTGCCGCTGAACCGGATGCGCCAGAATTTCCCGGCAATATGCGTTTTACTCTCGACCTGGATATGGCGAAAACGCAGTTCATTGCGGACGCGCTGCGGCGTTCGCTTTTCGGCTGTTGTAGTCAAAATCTCTCTCCTGAAACAGGGTCTATGCCCGATAGTCAGGGGCATACCCGCCATGATTAAACAACAATGGAATAACAATCATTCTCATCTGAAGCCACAAGATTAGCTATGATATATCTTCGGCACAAGAACGAAAAATGCGATTCTGCGACTTAAGATATATTTTAAACAGCGTCGTAAGAGAAGTAATACGGACGGAACGTGGCATGAGTGAGAAGCATCAGAGATGCAGCATGCAGGTAAAGAGTGTTTCAGATGCAGGCGAGTGGGCCTCAGAGAGGAAGCCGCAGGTGCAGAGTGTGAGCAGGTCAATCAGGCGGAAGCTGTCCGGCTCCTGACGAGCCGGGCATCATCTCGCGCCGCCGGTTCTGGCAGCACATCAACACTTACAGCGTGTCGTTGAATCCGGAAAGGGAGGCATTACTGCTGGTGTGATCCGGCAGTTCACCATCACCCAGGATTTCATGCTGGGTGACCTGAGAGTGTGGATGCAGTCCGGCAGGCGGTGAGAAAGGCTCAGCCTGCTGCGCCATCGCCATTGCAGGCAATGCCAGGATCAGGGAAATCATTAAGCGTCGCATAGTTGTCTTCGATTGTCGTTTTGGCCAGAAAAGGCCTGAAATGCAGATGAATGTTCCAGCCCTGCCACAGAAGTACGATGATTCAGATATGGCAGGGTTTCGGGGGAGGATTTTACGCCAGAATAGCGACTTATTTTATAAAATCGTGCGGTTTGTCACGGTTTATCGCACGAAAGATGCATTGGCAGAAGCGATCGCCCCTGCCCTGCCGGCTACGCTTGCATCACCGGAATAGAAAAAACACCGCTGAGCCAGTCGGGCTTACAGTGCGCAAAATCAAGACGCAGCAGGTCTTTGCCCGGACGGCGTGACACGCCCAGCATGGGCAGATGCTGATAGTAGATATCCTCGATAAAGCGCGTCAGCTGCTCCGGCCTGCCGCTCCAGCGGATCGACGCATAAAGGCCACACACCTCGCTCCAGCTGGCGGTATTGTCACCCAGCAGCCCGGCATGTTGTGGTGCCAGCGCCTGAAACAGGCTGATATTCTGCTGGTCAGCAGAGCTATGGCCGGGACCATACTGAAAACCTAACCAGCCGTGCGTCGTATGGCTGCCCGCCAGCGCGACCAGATGCCGTGCCTGCTCTGCCACACGGTGGTCGTGGTCGGCAATATACTCACCAAACCTGCACTCCCACTCCAGTGTCTCTCCGCACAGGTGCAGTTCTTCCTCACGTTCCACCAGCGTCGCACGCTCTGCCAGCGAGCGCACCAGAATGCGCCCATGGAAGTTTTTAACCGGCAAATGAGGAATACGGCGAAACGCGCCAGGCGTCAGTGCAAAGTGGCCTTTGAACACCCTCGTGAAGTTTTGCTGATTATCAAAGCCAAAACGTACGGCGATATCGATCAGCGTCATACGCGTCAGACGCAGCGCCATGGCCGCCATCGTCAGACGCCGTTTGCGGGTATACGCCGCCAGCGTCTGTCCGGTCATCTCCTTGAACATGCGCTGCATGTGCCATTTGGAATAACCTGATTTCAGGGTGATTTGATCGATATTGAGATCGTCGGTGAGGTTGGCTTCTATCCACTCGACCAGATCGTTGATGTGCTGTTTTTTAATGGCCTGACTAAGCATGATGGCGATTTACGACGCGGGTTAGGACTGGAATTTCAGTTACAAAAGGATAACAAAAATCGCAAATCGGTGTAAGGAATGGGTAAGCATTGCGCGCCCGTTCAGGGCGTTTCCGCATTAATTGCTTAGGTTACTAACTAAAAAAGGCTGGCTTACGTCAGCCTTCTGATTATTGATAAAAACTGCGCCGGATAGCGGCAAGACGGAGCCTGCGAAGGGAACACGGTCAGATCGGAAAGTCGCAAAACCCGTCATCCCTGACACGCCTGGCCCGCGCGATTACGCACCTCATCCCTGAGGTGCGCCCGTAAACGGGCCAACGCGTTGCGTTGTACAAAAACGCCTGGCGTTTTTGTCCCTGGCGCGGGACGCTTTCCTCTTCTGCCCGTGTTACCTGCGCGTTGGGCTTAGTCGTTGCTGCCAGCATCACCCGGAATGAGCTTTGTCAGCTGCCTGAATATAGATCCGCATCAGCCTGACTCATGCCTGCGACAACTAATGACTACGCATACCCGCCGCAGTCATCATCATCCGGAACAGCGAGGCGACAACACCCAGCGCCAGCACGCTGGCGGCGTAGATAAACACCAGCCACATCACCCGCTTCCACCACGGTGCTTTCATCTCTGCGTTGTGGTTGTGGTCTTTCATGCTGCTAAGGCTTTTCATATCAATGATATCCTGCGTCTGCTTTGATTTTTCCACGGAATACGTAGTAGCTCCAGAAGGTATAGCCCAGGATCATCGGGATAATCAGCAGGCTACCCACCAGCATAAAGGCCTGACTCTGCGGAGGTGCCGCAGCGGCCCAGATGGTCACGGATGGCGGAATAATGTTTGGCCAGATACTGATGCCCAGTCCAGAGAAGCCCAGGAAGATTAGCGCCAGCGTCAGCAGGAACGGTGAATAGTGTGCCTCGCGTTTGATGGCGCGAATAATGCCCCACGAGCAGAGCAGCACCAGCACCGGAACCGGCAGGAACAGGAACAGATTTGGCGTGCTGAACCAGCGATGAGAAATGTCGGCATGCGCAAACGGCGTCCACAGGCTGACGATGCCAATAATCACTAATAGCGCAATCACCAGCGGCGTCGCCAGCGCAGACATCTTACGGTGTAGTTCATTCTCGGTCTTCATGATGAGCCAGGTACAGCCCAGCAGCGCATAGGCCACCACCAGACCCACACCGCAGAACAGCGGGAACGGTGCCAGCCAGTCCATGGCGGAACCGGCAAAGCGGCGCCCCTCAACAGGAATGCCATCCAGCAATGCACCGACCGCCACACCCTGACTGAAGGTGGCGATAATCGAACCGGCAATAAACGACTTGTCCCAGAATGCACGATGGCCTTCCACCGCTTTAAAGCGGAACTCGAAGGCAACGCCGCGGAAAATCAAACCAATCAGCATGGCGGTCAGCGGAATCGACAGTGCATCGGCGATGACTGCATAGGCCAGCGGGAACGCACCGAACAGGCCTGCGCCTCCCAGCACCAGCCAGGTCTCATTACCATCCCAGACCGGCGCGACGGTATTAACCATCATGTCGCGCTCGCCAGCATCTTTATTGAACGGGAACAGCAGACCAATGCCCAGGTCGAAACCATCCATTACGATATACATCAGGGTTGCGAAGACGATAATCACAAACCAGATAACGGAAAAATCGATCATCTTAGTGGTCTCCATCCTTAAAGGTGGCAGCGGAAAGTGGACGCGCTGGCGTTTTCTTCTGACCCGGTCCACCCTCTTCGGTGGTATGACCTTCGCCGACAACCGGTCCCTGCTTAATCAGACGCATCATGTAGTGATACCCCACGCCAAACACCGAGCTATAGACCAGAATAAAGGCCAGCAGGCTGATGCTCATGTGCATATCGCCATGTGCCGAGACCGCATCGATGGTACGCTGAACGCCATAAACCACCCACGGCTGACGACCGATTTCAGTAGTAAACCAGCCAGCCAGAATCGCAATCAGACCCGATGGTCCCATCAGCAGCGCAAACCACAGGAACGGACGCGACTCATAAAGACGCCCTTTAAAACGCAGCCACAGGCTGACCACGCCGAGCGTGATCATCAGCAGGCCCAGCGCCACCATCACGCGGAAGGACCAGAAAATCACCGTTGAATTAGGTCGATCCTCTTTCGGGAACGACTTCAGCGCCGGAACCTGCTTGTCCAGACTATGCGTCAGAATCAGACTGCCGAGATAAGGCACTTCCAGCGCATATTTGGTGCGCTCCTGCTCCATGTCGGGAATACCAAACAGAATCAGCGGTGTGGCTTCACCCGGCGGGTTTTCCCAGTGTCCTTCAATTGCCGCGATCTTGGCAGGCTGATGCTCCAGTGTGTTCAGACCGTGAGCATCACCAATCATTGCCTGAATCGGCGCGACGATCAGCGCCATCCACAACGCCATGGAGAACATCCTGCGGATGGCAGGATTATTGTTGCCCTTCAGCAGATGCCAGGCCGCCGACGACCCAACAAAGAAGGCACTCGCCAGGAACGCCGCCACCGACATATGGAACAACCGGTAAGGGAAAGAGGGGTTAAAGACGATTTTGAACCAATCCTGCGGAACCACGATGCCATTCTGAATGATGTAGCCCTGCGGCGTATGCATCCAGCTGTTAGAGGCCAGGATCCAGAAGGTCGAAATCAGTGTCCCCAGGGCGACCATGCAGGTGGCAAAGAAGTGCAGACCCGGACCTACGCGATTCCAGCCAAACAGCATCACGCCCAGGAAGCCCGCTTCCAGGAAGAACGCCGTCAGCACTTCATAGGTGAGCAGCGGGCCGGTGATACTGCCGGCAAACTCTGAGAAGCCGCTCCAGTTCGTACCGAACTGATAAGCCATTACCAGCCCTGATACCACACCCATACCGAAGTTAACGGCAAAGATTTTGGACCAGAAATGGTAGAGATCGCGATAGGTTTGATCGCGGGTTTTGAGCCACATACCTTCGAGTACAGCCAGGAAGCTGGCGAGACCGATGGTGATGGCGGGAAAGATAATATGGAAGGAAACAGTAAATGCGAACTGAATCCTGGCCAGATGAAAGGCATCTAATCCGAACATTGCTTACCTCTTTGCCACATAGAACACCATGTATTTACTTATTATTAACAACTTAAGCCTGATGCGCTGACTTCTCTGCGCTTATTGAAATTCCCGCCGCAAATTTAGAACTATCCGCGACGAGGAAACAGAAACAGTGGGGTTAATGAAAACTATAACAGTCTTTGTTGATTTTGATCATTGTTTTTAGCGGGAATTACTTATTTAAAAATAAGGCTTAAAGGTTAATCAGAGCGTATTTATGTGTCGTTAATGTTACGGTATTTGTCACTTTAAAATTTCACGTCGGCAAAGCAATACCTGACTAAAAAAAGCCTTCAACCGGCTGTTTTCAGAAGCTATTTTTTTATAAATCCGGTTTTAAAAAAGGTCAAAATTGAGAGTAAATAATTTAAATAACCTTATTTCTTAAAGAGTTACATTAGTAAATAGTTATCTGAACCGCTTTGTTTAATTTTTTGCTTTACCCGGGTTAATCCAGACCTGGATCCTGGCGAAAAATAGCCAGAGCAGCGCAGTTAAGCGCCACCAGAGATGTTAATAAAATGGGTCAAAAAGCCGTTATTAATTAACAGCACGTACGAAGCAGTCAGTTATTCCGGGCCTGAGCTTGATAAAATGATTTAATAACCAGCAAAGAGGCGTAAAAACCGCTGGGGTTATTTTCGCTGCCGTTACGTTATTCCGGTTTCAGGGAGTGAAGTAAGAGAAGAGCAGATCAGAAATCTTCTGCCAGCATCCCCCCTTCACGACGAGATAGCTGACAGGCTGAGAATTTTACTCAGCTGCAGATTTTTCACGCTGTGCCAGAATCCGGCTCAGATTCAGCTCCAGCCAGTCCGCCAGCCCCACCACCTGTTCACTGACTTCACGGCCAAGCGGGGTCAGACGATACTCTACGTGCGGCGGCACAACATCGTAAGCGATGCGCTGCACGAAGCCATCTTCCTCCAGATAGCGCAGATTCTGCGCCAGCATCCGTTCGCTGACGCCACCGACCGCACGGCGCAATGCACTGAAGCGTAGCGTCTGATCCTGCAGGGCCAGCAGGATCAGTACGCTCCAGCGGCTGGTCACCCGTTTTAGTACGTCGCGCGACGGACAGTTAACGTTAAGCAGTTCACCACGACTAAATTTTTCACTCAGTTTTTCAGACATTTAATCTGCACACCTCAAACTAACAATTCTGTAAGTACTTACTAAAAATTAGTTTATATCTTAGTCTGAATTTCACCAACAGCCACAGGAGTCATCCCATGATTGCAGTTACAGGTGCCACCGGCCAGCTGGGCCGAATCGTTATCGATGCATTACTGAAAAAAGTGCCGGCGGCAGAAATTGTTGCTGCTGTGCGTACGCCCGCCAAAGCGGCCGATCTTGCTGCGCTGGGCGTGATTGTGCGCCAGGCCGATTATGGCCAGCCAGAGACGCTGGAGGCCGCTTTTGCAGGCGTGGATAAGCTGCTGCTGATCTCGGGCAGTGAAGTGGGCCAGCGTGAGGCGCAGCATAAAGCTGTCATCGACGCTGCAAAGGCGGCAGGCGTGGGCTTTATCGCCTACACCAGTCTGCTGCATGCGGATACCTCACCGCTGGGTTTAGGTGTTGAACATCGCGCGACTGAAGCGCTGCTGAAAGCCTCGGGTATCCCGTTTGCCCTGCTTCGCAACGGCTGGTACACCGAGAACTATGCCGCCAGCATTCCTCCGGCGCTGGCGCATCATGCGTTTATCGGCGCGGCGGGTGAAGGCCGCATCGCCTCAGCTGCCCGTCAGGATTACGCTGAAGCGGCGGCTGAAGTGATGACCCGTGACGATCAGGCGGGCAAAGTCTATGAGCTGTCCGGCGACGACAGCTACACGCTGGCGCAGTTTGCTGCGGAGATTGCCACACAGAGTGGGGAGAAGGTCGATTACGTCAACCTGTCTCAGGCTGACTTTGCCGCCGCGCTGAAAGGCGCTGGCCTGCCAGAAGGTCTGGCAGAGATGCTGGCAGATTCTGATGCTGGTGCAGAAAAAGGGGGTCTGTTTGATGATTCGCGTCAGCTGAGCAAACTGATCGGTCGCCCGACCACAAGCTGGCAGGCGGTGATCCGCGCAGCATTGGCAAACCATTAATCCAGCTTTCTCTGAGCGGGCAACCTGGCCCGCTCACTTCCCACTTCTGCCCTGATTTCCGTTGCGTATGCCATTTTCTGCACCCTTTGCAGCTGCGGTTTCTTTTACAAAATGTGAATAAACGCCAGTTTTCTTCAGGTTAAATTTTTTTATTCGGGTCGCTAAGAGATTCATCTGAAATGCGTTTTTTGTGAACACCGCTATATTTGGTTGAATTGACTGGAATTTATTAAAAAAGCTCGATTAATCGACAATTTTTATTACGTTCATAGATATTCTGCATTGTTGTTCCCTGGGATGAGAGGTCTATAATTTGTCCTTTGTGCAACCACGACCGCTCAGGAGGCCGTTATTAATACCCATCGCCAGCAACAAAATGCACTTGAAGAGGTTCGTGCCGGGGCGGAAGTTGAGTATCAATACGATCCCCATGAACTGAAACTGGATCGCATGCAGGATTCTGAACCGGAACCGGAGCTGATTGAAGGCTTACCGGCGCCGGATGCGCTCACGCCTGCCGATCGTTATCTGGAACTGTTTGAACATGTCCAGATGTCGCGGATTTTCGAGGACAGCAAAACCTTCCCCGACTGTTCGCCTAAGTACGATCCGCTGGATGTGCTGATGCGCTATCGTCGACAAAAACGCAGCAGTGATTTTGACCTGTCGCGTTTTGTTGCCGATCACTTTTATCTGCCTGGCGTAAACGAAAGTTTTTATGTCTCCAACCCGGATAAATCGCTCAATGAGCATATCGATGACCTGTGGCCAGTTTTGACCAAAATGCCACAGCAGCATATGCCGCACTCATCGCTGCTGCCGTTACCAAAACCTTATGTAGTTCCGGGCGGACGCTTTGGCGAAACTTACTACTGGGACTCCTACTTCACCATGCTGGGCCTGGCGGAGTCGGGCCGTGATGACCTGCTGCGTCACATGGCGGATAACTTTGCCTGGCTGATCGATAACTACGGTCATGTGCCAAACGGCAACCGTACTTACTATCTCAGCCGTTCCCAGCCGCCGGTATTTGCCCTGATGGTGGAGCTGTTCGAAGAAGATGGCGTGCGCGGTGCTAAGCGCTATCAGGAACAGCTGATGAAGGAGTACCAGTTCTGGATGGATGGTGCCGGCTCACTGATGCCAAACCAGGCTTATCGTCACGTCGTGCGGATGCCAAATGGCTCGCTGCTGAATCGTTACTGGGATGACCGCGATACGCCACGTGATGAGTCGTGGATGGAAGATGTCGAAACCGCGCGCGAATCCAGACGTCCGGCCAGCGAAGTCTATCGTGACCTGCGTGCTGGTGCAGAGTCGGGCTGGGATTACTCCTCGCGCTGGCTGCGTAACCCGAAACGGCTGTCGAGTATCCGTACAACGCAGTTTATCCCCATCGATCTGAACGCGTTCCTGTACAAGCTGGAGCTGATGATTGCCACCCTGTCACACGCCAAAGGTGAAGAGCTGACGGCGCTGGCCTGGCAGAAAAAAGCGGAAACGCGGAAACGTGCTATCACCCGTTACCTCTGGGATAGCACCGCTGGTGTGTTCCGCGACTACGACTGGCGTCGTGAACGTTTCGGTGCTTTTACCGTTGCCTCTGTGGTTCCGCTATTTGTGGGTCTGGCGACGCCGCATCAGGCGCATCTGCAGGCAATCTCACTGCGTCATCTGCTGCTGAGCAACGGTGGCCTGCTGACTTCAATGGTGGAAAGCGGTGAGCAGTGGGATCGTCCCAACGGCTGGGCACCGATGCAGTGGATGGCCGTTGTTGGCCTGAATAACTACGGTGAAGAGACGCTGGCAAGTGAAGTCGCGGTAAACTGGCTTAATACGGTGAATAACTTCTATCAGCTTCACCACAAGCTGGTCGAGAAGTATGACATCAGCGGAGAACGCGCGCGCCCCGGCGGCGGCGGTGAATATCCGTTACAGGATGGCTTTGGCTGGACGAACGGCGTTACCCGTAAGCTGATGACGATGTATGGGCATTTAATGGCTGACTGAGTGTCGCAGCCTCCAAATTACTAAAACGCAAAAAGCCGGGCAATTCCCGGCTTTTTTCATGCAGGCTGTCAGGCGTTACTTCTTCGCTTCAGTGCCCGGCTGTGATGCACGTTGCAGGAACTGCTGAGTCACGTCAGGCAGGTTCTGCAGCAGCCACTCCGCCATGGCCACTTCCTGATCGCGGATCTCGTTGAGAATGCGAACGCCCTGCGTATCGCCTACCTGCTCCGCCGCGGCGATCAGGCTGGTGTAGCTGGCGATCTCAGCATTCTCAAAAACGTAGCCACTGATGGCACCCTTCACCACTTCATCTGAGTTAAACATACCGCCCACCGCCTGGCCGGTCGCCGCCATTTTACCCATCGCATCTTTCATCACAGAGTGATCGATACCGTGGCTGTCGAGCAGTTGTTCCAGCAGGGTCAGCTGATGCTTAGTCTCTTCCAGATGTTGCGCCAGACGCTGTTCCAGCGCCGGATAGTGTTCAAGACGGCCTGACATCTTGCTCAGCATGCTTTCTGCCTGCTTTTCCATCGCATGCGCATCGCGCAGCCAGTCATGATAGTGTTCGATCGCTGTCATGTGTTACTCCTTAAGAGACAGTAATAGCTTCGGCTACCGAGGTGAGTTTCTCATCGGTTTGTTTCTCTTCATCCAGAGTCGCGGCCAGCAGCTCTGCCGCTTTGGTATAACCCAGCTTCAGCGCCAGCGCATGCAACGTACCGTAAGTCGCAATCTCATAGTGCTCCACTTTCTGCGCTGCACCGATCAGCCCCTGATCGCGGATTTCGCCCTTCTCGACCGAGTCGATAATTTCCTGCGCCTCTTCAACCAGACCCTCGAGCGCATGGCATTTCATTCTTTTGATTTTGACTTCAGGTGTTACTTCCACCAGTTCATCAAGTCGTTCAATCTGAGCACGGGTCTCTTCCAGGTGCTGATTGAACGCAGCGATAAGGTTTTCGTCACTGGCTGCGCGCGCCATTTTAGGCAATGCACGGGTTATCTGTTTCTCAGCGCTGTATACATCGGATAGGTCATGGATGAACAGATCGTTTAACGTTTTCACTGTCATAAGATAGCCTCATTGTTTAAAAAGCTGCGTCGATAATAACGCAACGCCAGTCATGTCGTTGACACCTGAAAAGTCTAGTGGAGATTCTTAATATCGCACGTTTCATCAGCCTGAATTTAAGACAGAAGTAGCATATAAAATGCATTTTCCTTTTCACAGCAGTGATTTAGCGGATAATTTTTTTATGGCTCCGGCTTCGCCAGGCAGGTTGAATTTGTACAAAGCAATAAATCGCTGCATAAATTTTTTCAGATTATGTGCATGAAAAAAGCGCCATTTAAAACTTAGTTGTACAGGACTTTATTAATTCGTATAACTTTAAACGATAGAAAATAAAAAACCGGCAGGGAAATCCCAACCGGTTTAATTAACGGTGTCTCTCTGTGCCGATGATAAATCAGCGACATAATTCAGGAGGTAATTATCTTGCAGGCTAATGAAAAGAGAATCTGCACAGCCCGGCAAACGCATTAAACTGCTGTTACAGCGACCTTAAAAGCGTTTAGCTTCTGCGGCTTACCTTACCTCCCTTGCGTCCGGCTTCAATGGCACGTTCGGGATCGTTCTTAAAATTCCCGCCGCTTTTCTGACCGCCCTTGCGTCCTGCTTCCGCAGCACGCTCCTTATCAGCCGCAAAATTTCCGGCCCCACCGCGATATTGAGTCATTCTGTGTTCCTCTTTGAAGTTGAAATCAGAATTTGCACAGTTAATGCTTCATCAGGCCGATTCAGCAACATAAATGTAGACAGAAAATCGGACCGATCAAGAAAGACAAATAAAAATCTGTTACAGCATCACCTTATTGACAGTACAAACTTCATCCGGATTGGTAACGCCTTTCAACTATCGCTCTGTACTATTTAAAAAAGGGATACGGCGTAAAAAAGATTGCTTACAAAAATCGCCGCGCCCTATTAATCGATCATTTTCGAAAAATGTCCAATTGAAAAAATAGTAACCGAAGCGGTACTGAGAAAACCACATCAATATCAGTTAGTGAAGATGATCAACAAACGATCAAATTCCCTAAGCGAAGCGGCAAATAACACTAATTTAGTTTTTCATGACGTTATAAATAAGCGAAGCGTAAAGAGTTAAATCCACCCGCTTAAAATAGCTGAAATTGATCATTAAATGATCAGTTATGCTGTTTTAACGAGAGTTTTAATTCAAATGACACTTCTGATTCTGGAGTGGTAATACCAGGTAAGCGAAGCGGAAAAAGCGAGGCAATTTGCTTCTAAAAACCATAATTAAGAATAATACGAAAAACCTTTTTTTGTCGGTTACTACTGCTTTATCGCACGTCGCGCCAAAGGCAAGGCTCAAAATTATGGATTAAAGGTAGCCGGGACGAGAGATAAGATGACGTACTAACAGCAGGCCAGGCTGCTGTCCGGTCCAGTAGAGCAGTATCAGAAGGAATCCGGGAAAGCGGGCGCAAAGGCCACACCGCGTTTGCCATTTTTCTTAATGCGGTACATGGCTTCATCAGCCCGTGCCAGGGCGGTATCAAAGTCATCTTTTACCCGAACCTGTGACACGCCTACTGACGCGCCTATGTGCGCTTGCCCGTTAGCCAAATCAAAAGGGGTAAGTACCGCGTCAAGGCAGGCATGCGCCAGCTGTCTGACCTGCGGCTCGCTTAGTGCAAACGGCATTAGCAGGACGAATTCATCGCCGCCAAGCCGGCCGATGATCACCTCTGCCGGGGAAAGATCAGTCAATCGCTGACTTAACTGAATTAACACTTCATCACCGCTGCGATGCCCCAGGGTGTCGTTGACGTTTTTAAAGTTATCCAGATCAATAAAAACAACGCAGAGCGGCCCCTGCGCTTTCATTTCACAGAAATCATTTTGCAGAGCATGGCGATTGTTGAGCAGCGTAAGAGGATCGTGCAGCGCCAGCAGGGCGAGCTGCTCTTCATATTGCTTCTCTTTGGTCATGTCGATGTGAGTGCCAATGACTTTAACCGGCTCGCCGTGCGCGTTCCACTCACTGACCCGACCGCGATCCAGCACCCACGTGATACTGCCATTTTTGGCGATCATGCGATGCAGCGCTTCGTAGTAAGGCGCTCTTCCGGCAATGTGATCGTTAAACGCTCGCAAAACCTCGGCGGCGTCATCGGGATGCAGGCTCTCTTTCCACGATTCGAAGTTGGCGTCGGTCTCTTTTGGCTGGAAGCCGAGCATCGCGCCCCAGCGCCGGTTAAAGATCACCAGCTTGCCGCTGGGAATATCGAGCTGCCACAGAAACAGTCCGGTGCCATCCAGCGCCGCATTGAGTTTAGTGCGGGCATCATGCGCTATACGCTTCAGACGCGCATTGTGCTTTTTCAGGTTCTGTATTTGCAGACGCAGCGCTTCTTCTGACATAACCATGTAAGAGGGGTAAAAAGGGGTATTGTGCCTGTCAGGATGATTCTGTAAAGGGTGGCTTATAAAACACGATTAGCCACGGTCAATTGCAGGCTGGACAGGATATCAGGCGGTGCCAGTCTGGCAATGCAGCACAGAGGCGAAGCGGCAAATTGATTTCGCCATGAAATCTGTTTGTATCGTTGTAAATTGAGACAAGCAATGGGCCGGAGAGCGGTGAAAATCAGAATCTTCAGGCAGTAGTGAGTACATCGGTATTACATTCCACTGACCGCAGCAAGGCGCTGTGCATAACCCGCGGCTACGCCAGACCAGGAACCCGATTACCTTACGTGTCACAGCCTGCCGCGGTTAAACCCCACAGTGGCGGTGCCTTGCCGGGTGAGTCAGGTTTACGGATTAAGGACGTCAGGAGCAGATGAAACAGCAAAATAAACAAAGAGAAAGGATAGTAAGGCAGCGCTGCAGGATTGTGTCCTGTCAGACGCTGGCTCAGCGTAATTCTGACTATGCTAAAAAGCTTAATTAAGTTAACGCCCTCACAGCATCTTTATTGTGCGAGCTTATAAAGTTGACCAGGCGTAACCCCGAACATGCTTTTAAAATTTCGCGTGAAATGTGCCTGGTCGGTGAAACCTAATTGAGCTGAAATGTCAGATATAGCTTTCCCCTGAATAATCATATTCTTACCTTGACGCAATCGTGCTCCTTTAATCCATGCAAAAGGCGGAAGTCCCTTAACGTTAGTAAACATTCTGACCAGTTTGACGGGTGAGACGCCTGTTTCATTTGCCAACATTTGAAGCGTAGGAGGAAAATGAAAATCATCCATTAGTCTCGTTACCACATAATCAACGACAGTTTTATCTGTTGTTTTTATCGCGATATGCGGATGTGTGCCTGACCGAGAAAGCACTGATTGCAGAACACTCGCCACGCGTTCGTTAATCTCGCAATCTGACGTGTGGCGATCGAGTGCAAATGCAGCGACCTGACGTATTTCCGCTGCCACATCAGGCGCTGCAATAATGTTTTTTTTGAAATGATCATCACAATCGAGACCGGTAAATTCCATCATTGACTCGGGGGAAACATAAAAGCTGTAGTAGTACCATTCATAGGGTGTAGGCTCAGCAGCCTGAATCTGACCTGGATTATAAATGGTTATCTCATCAACACTGGCCTCAGCATTTTTTCCATCTAACCAAATCTTTTCTCTTCCCGAGACATTAGCACCAATGTAGAACTCATCATGAGAGTGCTTTGGAAAAATATGATTGGTGCTGTCTGATAATGTGACCTCAATTCCGGCGATCTTCCGATATATCGTGATACCCATCTGATTCAACCTTTCCTTTCGTCTTTACGCCCCATATCTCTGATGCAAGAGAGAAGAAAAATATTAACAGAATTGCAACAAGTGAGGAAAGTGATGGCGATAATCTCGGGTCAAATAACTGAAAAATGAAAGTAAAAATCGGATTTACAGAAATAAAAACCATAACTCTGGCAGGGGGTAAAGATTTTATGCCGTACTGCAGACACCAAAGTGGTATAACCACGCCACATATAGCAAGGATGACTATACCCGGTGACAGGGTTTCACCTATCGCACTATAACCAAATGAATCCATGCTATAACTCATTGTTATAAATACTGTAATGTAAAAGCGATGTGCCATGATCGAAGAGGGTAAGCAACCTTTGTCACTCAGTTTTCTGCTAAAAATATTAGAGAAGATACTGAAGACAGAGCAGAGCACCGCCATCATCACGCCAGCCATAACGTCTGATGAAGAATAGTTATAGATAAACCGGCCCTGATGCAAACTAATCAGAGCGAGCCAAAGAGAACAAACAGTAATCCCGGAAATATATATAGCTTTGTATTGATGAGATTCATTTTTAAAAAACATTGGTGCAATGAAAATAATCATTAACGGTGCTACGCCTGTTATAATAGCAGACGCCACCGCGGGCTCAAGACACTTCATGCAATAGAAAAATGTTATCCAGGAACCCGCTGTAGTAATATTTAAAATTACTACGGGTGCAAAAAATCGCACCGTAGAAACATAATTCCTTCGGTTAAAAATAACACCATAAGACTGAAAAAAGAGCATTCCAATTGAAAAGACAATAAAAGTGATGCTTAAAGGATGATTATCCTGAACAAGGAATCCCGAATAAACCTCCTTTCCAGCATCAAGAAAATTATAGAGGAAGACCATCAATAGACCAAAAAGATAATTTTTATTATTCATATTATTCTCAGGCTAAATCAAAAAGTTTACCTTCTTTTTCATAAATTCTGATCTTTGCATGATCACTGTCAATTTGCTTTTCATCTTCATGACACAAGTAAATAACACCTGGATTAGTAAAAAGATCCGTCGTCCTGTATATATTCTCGCCTGCATCTGGCGTGTGCATCATGCCGAAATAGGATGGGAGTAACTTAAGCAATTTTTCGCAATTATTAACTTTAACCACACCCTCAAATTCTGAAGCCAGTGTAATACATTGCAGCTGAGTTTTGAGCATATAATTCTTTCCAAGCCTGGCAGCAAAACGTTCAGGTTTCACATAACGTTCGGCAGTAAGTGTGACATGGCTATATCCCAATGCAGACACAACCGCGTTGTGCATGATAGTTCCCTGCATTCGGGCAGCGGTTTCAATAAGCACAGGCCCGGATTCCGTCATCATTACTTCACTATGAGACGGGCCATTGGCGATACCGAGAAGAGTCAGCGCTTTTTCCATATATCTGACAAGCTGATCCTGTACTTCACCCGAGTAAGGCAGAAGAATTTCCCTTTCACAGATCAGCGATGCATTCTCAACTTCCTTTTTATCATCAGACCATATCTCTGTAATCAGATGCTGTCCATTGATGCTGACCGCATTGACAATATATTGCCTTCCGATAAGGCGTTCCTGCAAAAGAACAGTGCTATTTTTTAAACCTAATTTATTTTTTTTACCATATATTTTATTAAAGGCATTCTGTACTTCATCAACCGTGTTGCAAAAGCGAACACTATCCGCTCCAGCGCTATCCACGGGTTTGACGACGACAGGCCACTTATTCAGCTCACCAGCCCATTTCTTTGCCTGTTCAACAGAGTCGGTTAAAAACTGAGGTATAGAGCTGATTCCCCCTGATTTTAAGGCCTCCTGCATTGCATATTTATTGCGACGCAAAGCACTGGTGTCTATTGAATTCCCGGGGGTACCCACTAACGAAGACAGGAGGTCTGCGATATAAACACCGGTTTCGGTTCCAGGTATAATATATTCTGGCGACAGTTGCTTAAGTTCTTCGGCTATCCTCAAAAAATCACTGTGAGATTCATCACCCGGCGAAATCAGGAAATCAAAGGTTTCATGTCTGAATGTTTGATGATATTCCAGTGGAATCTCCGGGGATGATTGAATATGAATGCAAGTCCAGCCATCTTTTTTGAAAACAGGCGCTAACTCAGCACCTGTAGAATACGCATCAACAATACAGATGTATCTTTTCATTTTAATCCTTTACGTGCAATGATAACCAGATTGTCGTCTTTCTCTTTTTTCTTCAAAGAGAAATCACCCTATAACGACACGCTTTCAAAGCCTGCATTTAATAACTCATCTCTGAGCATTTCTTTCTCATAGAGCCTTGTGAGGCAACTCCAGTGCTGGGATTGATTATGATAATCAACCCTAAGCAGTCTCTTATTCCAATCCATATGAAGATATTCCGTAACGCCATTATCTTCCCGGACTAAAACGCCCTCTGCATTAATTCAATTTCTTGCTCTTTCCATATCAGCAAGTTCCATTACAAGAACACCGCCCGGACGTAATAACCCATACCAGTATCTGAAAAGTGACAGATCTTCTGCCTCAGTGGTGTAGTACCCGAAACTTTTATATATATTAATTAACAGGTCGTAATTTTTACCGGGATTATCTTTCATATCAGCCTGGTAATAACCTGGGCCTGAGGCATCCTTTTTTGCTATTTCAATTTGTTCAGAAGATAAATCTATGGCAGTCACTTTATACCCCTGAAGAAATAAAGCATGACTCATTTTTCCTATGCCGCAGCATATATCTAATACAGACGCGTATTCAGATGGAGGGAACAAATTAGCAAATTTTTCTGATGCGAAAGTATAGTCCTGATAGCGACCGAGATTATTGGGCACTTCTGTAAAAAACACAGGAAATCCTGTTTTATCGTTCATGCCACCTGCTGACATTGTACCCTCCATTATTCTTACTATTTTTTATTGAGCTGTATCTTGTGGATAAATCTCTTCCATTGAATCATGTGTCAGCGATGCGTCGTTAAAGTCCAGCTCATTTGCATACGTAAAAACGATAACTGTGCGACGAGATTCCTGCGTTAACGGCGCTATACGATGAAGAGCATCCCTGGCCCTTAGCAGGTAACACTGGCCACGAGCAACATGACGACTAATAACCGGATATTCAGCCAGCGTCTTTTTAATCCACTCTCTTGTATTCTCTTTCTTCCAGGGAATGCGCGGGATAAATTCAACCCGGGCGCCTGAAAGCACATCAGGCTCATCAATTACCCATACTAAAGCATACGAATAGTCATCCCAATGCCAGCCATGAGTATCGCCACTTTTATTTTGGGAATTGATGATAAATTCTTCAGGCTCGTAAGGTACGCGATAAATTTCCTCACCGGTAATTCGGGAAAGAAATTTCAGGACACCTGGGCTGTCGAAAAAGGCAGGAATATATTTCCCTTCTTCACGAATAGCATTACGGCCAACACTATCGTATGCCCTTGGTGTGCTTCATAGTCGTTTTTAAAATAGTTGATCAGCGACTCTGGTAATCCATTAATGTGCTGAGAAATTTATGTTTCAATCTGTTCCACAGTTAACTCCCTTATTTTTATAAATACCCTTTTATGCCTTGTCTTAGACGTTTTAAGCATGCCTTAGCAACATTCATAAATCTTGTATCTCATTTCAACAATCGAACAAAAAACGAACAATCAATTAGGTTCTTCCAGGCCGGGCCGTACGAAAAACGGCCCCATAGCGCAGTCGTTCTTTATCTGCTTACGACGAATCTGTTGGCTCGCGAAGTGCAGATTAACGCTGAAATCAGCGCAGAGGCATACATTCGCTAAGTATTGTCTTTAAACGCAAAAACCCCCGCCGAAGCGAGGGTTTCAAATTATGGAGTCACAGGATGTGGCGAGTGAATCGAACCGTCGATAACGGGTTCGCCTCAAAACGCAAAAACCCGCCAGAGGCGGGTTCTTTAAAGATGGTGCCCGAACCCGGACAAAAATGCCGGGAGCATTTTTGCATCGCGTGCCAGCGCGACCCACAGGATGTGGCGAGTGAATCGAACCGTCGATAACGGGTTCGCCTCTAAACGCAAAAACCCGCCAGAGGCGGGTTCTTTAAAGATGGTGCCCGAACCCGGAATCGAACCAGGGACACGGGGATTTTCAATCCCCTGCTCTACCGACTGAGCTATTCGGGCAACGGGGCGCATTAAACCAAAGCGGCCCGGCAGCGTCAAACGCTTTTCACCAAAATCACATCGACTGACGGCTTTTCCATCAACTCAAATATCGGGTTTGACCTGATGCAAAAATGTCGTGTCTGACCGGGTAAATTTTAGTCAGCAGAGCGGTAAAAGCTCCATTGTGCCGCGATTTTGCCGATATAGGAGGCGAGACCAACACTAATAATAAGGATCGTCATGTTTTCCACCATTACATCAGGTATCGCTTCACGCCACGGCTGGCAGAAGCGGGCACACTCAGCGGCCACGCTGAGCTCACTCAACGGCTCCATCGCCATGGTTGAGTTCTCCCCCGATGGCACCATTCTCAGCGCCAATGCGCTGTTTCTGGCGCGCATGGGCTACACGCTGACAGAGATTGAAGGCCAGCACCACAGCCTGTTTTGTACGCCGGAACAGCTTCAGTCGCGGGACTATCAGGATTTCTGGCTGCGACTGAACCGGGGCGAAAGTTTCAGCGATAAATTTCTGCGTATGGCGAAAAACAGCCGCCCAATCTGGCTCGAAGCCAACTATGTGCCGGTGCAAAACCGCCATGGCCGGGTAATTAAAATCGTCAAACTGGCCACCGACATTACAGGTCATATCAACGATGCACAGGAGCAGCGCGCCATCACCACCGCCATTGAACGGTCAATGGCGGTGATCGCCTTTAACCTCAAAGGTGAAGTGCTTAAAGCCAACGACAACTTCCTGAAAACCATGGGCTACCGTCGTGAGGAGGTAGAAGGGATCCACCACCGTCACTTCTGTTCGCAGGCTGTACGCGACAGCCGCGAATATAGCGAGTTCTGGCAGCAACTGAACCGGGGTGAATTTGTCTCGGGTCAGTTTCCCCGGGTGAATAAACGTGGCGAGACGGTCTGGCTGCGCGCCACCTACAATCCGGTATTTGACGAGCAGGGCCGGCTCTACAAAATCGTCAAATTCGCCACGGATGTGACGGCACAGGTGGAAAAGAATCAGCAGGAGCATGATGCGGCACAGCGGGCTTATCACACCGCGCTGCAAACGGATGAAAGCACAAAGCTGGGTGCCGATGTTATCGCCAGCAGCGTGCAGACTATGAATGCGCTGGCGGGCGAATTGCAGGGGATCTCCGGTGATATTACCGGCCTGAGTGAGTCCTCCGATCGTATCGGCGCAATTGTGGAAGGCATCCGTCGGATCGCCGATCAGACTAACCTGCTGGCGCTGAATGCCGCCATTGAAGCAGCAAGGGCCGGCACCCATGGCCGTAGCTTTGCGGTGGTGGCTAACGAAGTCCGCACGCTGGCAGCCAACATTAACCGCGCCACGACCGACATCGAAAACCGGATTCAGCAAAATCATCTGCTGGCCAGCCGGGCGCTGAAAGGTATTGAGTCGAACCTGAAACGTGCCGATCAGGGCGTACAGCTGGCTCAGGAGGCGGGCGGCGTGATTGCAGAAATCCGTGAAGGCGCAACGGACGTGGTGCGCGCCATCGGCCAGGTGACCAAGACGCTTAAAGTCTGACATTCTGCGGGGGCGCTCGCCCCCTATTTATCAGGTGTGCCCTGCACCGGCGCGTCTGGTACTGGCGGGATAAAGATATGGTCCAGAATATCCCGCATCACGGGCGCAGCCGTTACCCCTTCCCCGCCACCATTCTCCAGAATCAACGCCACAGCCACTTTCGGGTCATCAAACGGCGCAAAGGCGGTATAGAAGATATGGTCACGCAGCCGCACCGGGATCATCTTCGCGTTATAAGTCTGGTTCTGACGCAGGCTGAACACCTGCGACGTCCCGCTTTTCGCGGCGATGCCATAAGGCGCCGTATGGAAATATTTATAACCGGTGCCGTTTGGTGCGTTAGCCATGCCAAACATCGCGTGACGCACCAGCGACCAGTAGGGTGAGTGAGGATCGCCAATCTGTGCCTCGTGCTGCTGTGGATGGTAGTTCTCCACCAGCGTGCCGCGCTGGGTTTTCTCCAGCAGATGCGGTGCGATGACCCGACCGTTATTGATCAGCGCGACCATCGCTTTCACCATCTGAATCGGTGTCGCAATCCAGTAGCCCTGACCAATGCCAACTGAAACCGTATCGCCCTGATACCAGGCTTTTTTATGCACCTTCAGTTTCCATTCACGGCCTGGCAGCAAACCGTTGTACTCCTCATTGAGGTCGATGCCGGTCGATTTACCATAGCCAAACTGGCTGAGCATGGTGTGAATCCGGTCAATGCCCATCATGAAAGCCACCTGATAGAAGAA
The DNA here is from genome assembly GCF_025153065.1 of Pantoea sp. XY16. Taxonomy (NCBI): domain Bacteria; kingdom Pseudomonadati; phylum Pseudomonadota; class Gammaproteobacteria; order Enterobacterales; family Erwiniaceae; genus Pantoea; species Pantoea sp. XY16. The sequence continues at coordinate 27,123 of NZ_JANZNP010000010.1, forward strand.
GGTGTCGGCCGACTCTTCTATCGCGCGGGTGACATCCAGCATGCCGTGTCCGGTTTTCTTCCAGTCGCGATAGCGCCGGTCCGTGCCCGGTAAAGTCCAGGTCGGCGCACCAAAGAACTGCGACTGTGGCGTAATCACATGAGTCAGCAGCGCCGACATCGCCATATAAGGCTTCACCGTCGAGGCGGGCGGATAGAGTCCCTGCGTGACGCGGTTGATCAGCGGCAGGTCTTTATCCTGCAGCAGCTTTTTGTAAGCCTGATAGCTGATGCCTTTCACAAACGGATTCGGGTCGTAGCTGGGACTGGAGACCATCGCCAGCACGGAGCCGTCGTGCGGATCCTCAATCAGCAGCGCCGCACGCTGCCCTGCCAGCAGGCTCTCCACATACTGTTGCAGATGCAGATCCAGCGTCAGCGTCAGGTTTTTACCCGCGACCGGCGGCACCTCTTTCAGCACTCGCACAATGCGGCCATGGTTATCCACTTCTACTTCCCGATAGCCCGGCTTGCCATGCAGTTGCGCTTCGTAATAGCCCTCAATCCCCTGCTTGCCGATGTTGTGGTCAGCCGCATAGTTTTCGGCGATACCTTCCGCATTCAGTCGTTTGTAGTCGTTATCGTTGATTTTCGAGACATAACCGATCACATGGGCCAGATCGGCTCCATAGGGATATTCACGATCCTGGTAGGTCTCAATGCTGGCACCGGTAAAGCGGAACTGATTGACCGCAAAGCGGGCGACCTGCTCTTCGGTCAGCTCCTCTTTCAGCACGACCGGCTTGTAACGGCTGGTCTGCTTCAGCGCACGGCGGAAAGTGTCAATCTCATCGGGTGTCAGATTTACGATCGGCGTCAGCGCCCGCAGCGTGGCGTCCATATCGTCGATTTTATAAGGCGTTAGCGTGATGGCATACCAGCTGACGTTGCGCACCAGTGGAATACCGTTGCGGTCATAAATCAGCCCGCGCGTCGGGGCAATGGGGATCATCTTGATGTCGTTCTGGTTGGAGCGCGTCTGGTAGTAGGCATGGTCGCGCACCTGTAAGCGGAAAAGGTTTACGCCAAGAAGGGTGAAACAGAGACAGACCAGGGCAAAGGCGATTGCGGCGCGACGGGCAAACAGCTTCTCTTCAGCGTCGAAGTTACGAAAGTTCATCAGGGGACATTATCAGGCGATTAATTATTATCTGTCGTTGCGCACCATGATAAAGCGCGATCGCAGGCGTGCCAGCGCGAAGATGCACAAGCCTCAGCAAAAGTGTGTCATTTGATGTGAATGTTACCGGGAAAGCGAGGCGGGAACTCAGATCCTCCGGTCAGGGAGGATCTGAACAGGCGATTGGCCAGCGGGCGGGAATCGTCACCCGCCGCGTGCATTAATCACCCAGCAGGACAGACTCCAGCGCAATTTTGATCATGTCGTTGAAGGTTGTCTGACGCTCAGCAGCCGTCGTCTGCTCGTGCGTACGGATATGGTCTGATACGGTACAGATGGTCAGCGCTTTTGCACCGAACTCAGCGGCCACACCGTAGATACCTGCAGCTTCCATCTCAACGCCGAGGATGCCATATTTTTCCATTACGTCGAACATCTGCGGATCCGGCGTGTAGAAGAGATCGGCAGAGAAGATGTTACCCACGCGCGCTTCAACACCCAGGTTTTTCGCCGCATCAACCGCGTTACGCACCATGTCGAAGTCAGCAATCGCCGCGAAGTCGTGATCTTTGAAACGCATACGGTTCACTTTGGAATCGGTGCAGGCACCCATACCAATCACGATATCACGCAGTTTTACGTCGGCACGTACGGCACCACAGGAGCCCACACGGATGATTTTTTTCACGCCGAAGTCCGTAATCAGCTCTTTGGTGTAGATGGAGCAGGAAGGGATACCCATTCCGTGACCCATCACAGAGACTTTACGGCCTTTGTAAGTACCGGTGTAGCCCAGCATGCCGCGCACGTTATTCACTTCAACCGCGTTTTCCAGAAAGGTTTCTGCGATGTGTTTTGCGCGCAGCGGATCGCCAGGCATCAGTACAACGTCTGCAAAATCGCCCATTTCAGCATTAATATGTGGAGTTGCCATTGTTTAATCCTTATTAAATTGCTGATTTACAGCATGTTCTTGCCATAGTCCATCTCGGACAGGCCAAAATAGTGTGCAATTGTCTGACCAATATCGGCAAACGTTTCGCGGTATCCGAGTGAACCCGGCTCCACTTTTGGTCCGTAGATCAGAATCGGAATGTGCTCACGCGTGTGCTCCGTGCCTTCCCAGGTCGGATCACAGCCGTGGTCAGCGGTCAGAATCAGGATGTCATCTTCTCCGACCAACTCCATCAGCTCAGGCAGACGACGGTCAAACAGCTCCAGCCCACCCGCATAACCGGCGACATCACGGCGATGTCCCCAGGTGGAGTCGAAATCAACGAAGTTGGTAAAAACAATCGCCTGATCCGGCGCAGTTTTCATCTCCTGAATCGTCGCGTCAAACAGCGCATCCAGACCGGTCGCTTTGACCTTTTTGGTAATGCCCTGCTCAGCATAGATATCGGCGATTTTACCCACGGAGATCACGTGACCGCCCTTCTCATCCACCAGCTTTTTCAGCATGGTGGCGGATGGCGGCTCGACTGCCAGATCGTGACGATTGCCGGTGCGCTCGAACTGACCCGCTTTGTCACCCACAAACGGACGGGCAATAACCCGGCCAATGTTGTAGCCACCTTCAGTCAGCTCTTCACGGGCGATTTCGCACAGCGCATAGAGTCGATCCAGACCAAAGGTCTCTTCGTGACAGGCGATCTGGAACACGGAGTCCGCAGAGGTATAGAAAATCGGCTTGCCGGTTTTCATATGCTCTTCGCCCAGCTGGTCAAGGATCACCGTACCTGAAGAGTGGCAGTTACCGAGATAACCCGGCAGGTCGGCGCGCGCTACCAGCTTGTCCAGCAGTTCCTGCGGGAAGCTGTTCTCTTTGTCGCTGAAGTAGCCCCAGTCAAACAGCACCGGCACACCGGCGATCTCCCAGTGGCCTGACGGCGTATCTTTACCTGACGAAAGCTCACTGGCGTAAGCGTACGCGCCGGTGATTTTTGCCTCAGGATCCAGACCCGCCGGGAAGCGGCCGGTCGACAGCTCGGCGGCTTTACCCAGCCCCAGCGCGGTGAGATTAGGCAGATGCAATGGACCTTTACGTCCCTTGTCTGCTTCACCGTTAAAACAGGCTTCGGCGATATGACCCAGGGTATCTGAACCTGCGTCGCCGAATTTATCGGCATCTTTACTGGAGCCAATTCCAAAGGAATCGAGAACCATAATAAAAGCACGTTTCATGCAAGTCTCCTGCGCATTGGCGCGTGACAAGTCAAAAAAAAGCGATCAGATCAGTATACCCGAATGCATCGTGGCTGGCACCGGTTACTGGTCAGTTAGCTGAGATCGCTCACACGGCGATAGACAACCGGCGTCTCAGCCGGGGCGGAATCCCCGAGCACCAGCGCAGCTTTAACCGCTGCGGCGGCCTGCTGCCATTTGTCTTCGCTGCTGGCGTGAATGACCGCCAGCGGACGTTGTGCATCGGCACGTTCGCCCAGGGTGATCATTTCGCTGAAGCCAACGCTGTAATCGATGCTGTCGCTGGCGCGCTGACGTCCGCCGCCCATCGCCACCACCGCCAGACCCAGCGCACGGGTATCCATGCTGCTGACGATGCCTGGCTGGTCGGCATAGACCGGTTTGCTCAGCATTGGCGCGGGCAGATAAGCGTCGTAGCGTTCAACGAAATCGGCAGGTCCCTGCTGGGCAGCGACCATGCGACCAAACACCTCGGCTGCTTTGCCGTTATCCAGCACTGTCATCAGTTTCTGACGCGCGTCGGTGTCGCTGGCGGCGAGTTTGCCGGAGATCAGCATTTCGCTACAGAGCGCCAGCGTCACGTCCAACAGGCGCGGATTCCGCTGTTCACCGGTCAGGAAGCGGACCGCTTCGCGCACTTCCAGCGCGTTACCGGCTGACGAGGCAAGTACCTGATTCATATCCGTCAGCAGTGCGGTGGTCTGGCAGCCTGCGCCATTGGCGACGCCAACAATCGACTGCGCCAGACTTTCTGACGCTTCATAGGTTGGCATAAATGCGCCGGAACCCACTTTGACATCCATCACCAGTGCATCCAGCCCTTCTGCCAGCTTCTTGGCCAGAATCGAGGCGGTGATTAGCGGAATAGAATCGACGGTGGCGGTGATGTCACGCGTGGCGTAGAAACGCTTATCTGCCGGCGCCAGCGAGCTGGTCTGGCCGATAATCGCCACACCGACCTGCTTGATGATGTCGCGGAAACGGTCATCACTGGGGAAAATATCGAAGCCCGGAATCGCTTCCAGTTTATCCAGCGTACCGCCGGTATGACCCAGGCCACGACCGGAGATCATCGGCACATATCCGCCACAGGCGGCGACCATCGGCCCTAACATCAGCGATGTCACATCACCAACGCCGCCGGTCGAGTGCTTATCCACCACCGGCCCGTTGAGGTTGAGTGATTTCCAGTTAAGTACCGTACCGGAATCACGCATCGCCATCGTCAGCGCAACCCGCTCCGGCAGCGTCATATCATGGAACCAGATGGTCATTGCCAGCGCGGCAATCTGACCTTCCGAGACGGTGTTATCACGCACGCCGTTAATGAAGAAGCGAATCTCCTCTTCAGTCAGCGCCTGGCCGTCACGTTTCTTTCGAATAATTTCTTGTGGCAGGAACAAAGTAGCCCCCTGGTTCAGGGAAATCAGGATGGAGAACAGGCGGTCAGCGACCGCCTGAGGGATCAGTAACCCGCTTTGCTGGTGTCGCTGTCATGACCCAGGGTGTTGAGCAGGCTCGCCAGCAGGCTTGATGCACCAAAGCGGAAATGGCGCGCATCAGCCCAGTCAGCACCCAGCGTCTCTTCTGCCATCTGCAGATAGATCGCGGCATCTTCAGCGGTGCGCACGCCGCCCGCCGGTTTAAAACCAACATGCTGGCTGACGCCTTTGTCACGGATCACATTCATCATGATCTGCGCCACTTCCGGCGTGGCGTTAACCGGTACTTTACCGGTGGAGGTTTTAATGAAGTCAGCACCTGCATCGATGGCAATCTCAGAAGCCTGACGGATCAGCGCTTCTTCCTTCAGCTCACCGGTTTCGATGATGACTTTCAGCAGCACGTCCGCTTCAGCGCAGGCGGTTTTACAGGCTTTTACCAGATCGAAACCAACCTGGCTGTTACCGGCGATCAGCGCGCGGTACGGGAACACCACATCCACTTCATCCGCACCGTAGGCGATGGCGGCACGGGTTTCTGCCAGTGCAATATCGATGTCGTCATTGCCGTGCGGGAAGTTGGTCACCGTGGCGATGCGGATCTCCGGCGTACCCTGCTCGCGCAGCGTTTTACGCGCAATCGGAATAAAGCGCGGATAGATACAGATGGCGGCGGTATTGCCTGCCGGGGATTTAGCCTGATGACAAAGGGCAATCACTTTTGCGTCGGTGTCGTCGTCATTCAGGGTGGTTAAATCCATCAGTTTCAGGGCGCGCAGGGCAAGAGGTTTAATATCGGTCATGAGGCTCTCCAAAGGATCGGGGTGCAACCCACCGGCTTGCCGGCGGAATGTTATAATAATAACACTCAGAAGCGGCCTGATATGTGCCAGTAGTCACATAGGGATAAGAAATTGGTGCAATTTCGTCACACTCACTGTGACGAAAATCGCAGATAACAGCGTCTGGTAGCCATTATACGCCAGCTGGCCGAATGTTACTATTATCACATTTAAGCGCAGGTTAGGCAGATCCGGTCAGTTACGCAGCGCCGGGAAAGCGGGATCGAGCCGGAATAGCTGCTGGCTGTTGTGCCACAGCGCATCGGCAATCTCTTCAGGTGACTCCTCTCGCAGGCTGCAGAGCACCTCCCACACCTGACGCGCCCGTTCCGGGCGGTTTGGCTGGCCCTGAAAGCCCTGCAGCGGCATATCGGGTGCATCGGTTTCCAGCAGCAGCGACGAGAGCGGCAGTTGCGCCACGGTCTGACGGGTTTTGCTGGCGCGTTCATAGGTAATAGTTCCGCCAACGCCAATCGCATAACCCAGCTTAATAAAGGCCTGCGCCTGTTGCAGGCTGCCAGCGAAACCGTGCACCACGCCACGGCGCGGCAGATCGTGACGACGCAGAATCTGCGCCAGCTTGTCATGGGTGCGCCGCGAATGCAGGATCACCGGCAGCTGATACTGTTTCGCCAGCTTCAGCTGCGCCTCAAGAAAGCGTTGCTGCTTATCAAACTGCGGATTGTCGCGATAGAGATCCAGCCCGATCTCGCCGATCGCCACCAGCTTACGTGGCCGCTGTTGCAGTAAGGTTTCCAGCTGCCCAAGATGCGCCTCAAGGTGATTTTCAATGACGATAGGGTGCAGGCCCAGCGCCGCGAAGAGCGGCGGGTGTTCCACGGCCAGCGCGCAGACGCGCTCAAACCGGCTGGCATCAATTGCCGGGATGATAATCTTCTCTACACCCGCCTCAGCGGCGCGCGCCAGGCTGCCGGGAACATCCCCTTCAAAAGGCGGGAAGTCGAAATGACAGTGCGTATCGATAAACGTCATGCCAGCGATCCTTTGTCGTAATTCGCATCATTGTCCGCCAGCGGCGGCGTAATGATCCGTCGGGTATCCGGTGCATTAGCGACCGGCGCAGGTGGGGTGACAATGCGCGCTGAGATCATAGGTTCAGCATCGCTCAGCCACTGGCCCAGCGTGGCGAGGAAATAGCGACCACAGCGCCGTCCCAGATGATAATCCTGATTCAGCGCGGCAACACGGCTGCCCAGGGCACTGCTGGCCAGCACGTGCGGTGGGAAGATTTCAATGATGCGCAAATCGTCGGGCGGATTCTCGATAAACTGCTGAATTTCGCGATAGCTCTGCTCATGCTTATTCAGCACCTTAATCATCGGCTGCAGCGCGCCGGTGCTGAGCCAGCGCTCCATCCGTTTAAACCATTTCGGGGTATAGAACATCTGCGACGGTACGGTGCGGATCACCACAATCGTATCGGCCCCGCGCCGGGCAGCTTCACGCACCGGAATGGCATCGCTGATGCCGCCATCGAGATAGCTTATCCCTTCCAGATTGACACCCAGCCGGTAAAAACCGGGAATGGCGCTGGAGGCTTTAATCAGATCCAGCCAGTTCTCGGCGGTGGGCGTAAAGTAGCCGGGCGAATAGTCGTCGCTGCGGCAGGCGCACATATAAAACTCGCGGCCGCTGGAGAAGAGCTGTTCCGCGCTGCTCATCGCCAACGGAAATTCACTGCGGGTAATATCGATCAGCCAGTCGAGGTCGATCAGATTGCCTCCGCGCACAAAGCGCAGCGGATCAAAAAAGAGTTTACTGGTGGTATAGCGGGTAATCACGCGACGGGCGTAGCCGGGCTGACCACAGACAAAGGCAGAGAGATTTTGTGCACCGGCAGAAGTGCCGAGCATCAGTTGAAAAGGGTTGAATCGGGCGCGCTGGAATTCATCTAATACGCCTGCGGTGAAAATGCCGCGCTGACCGCCGCCTTCACAGACAAGGGCAATTTTCTGAGCTTTGAAGGGTGTCAGGGCCAGAGGTTCAATGGCGCCGAGCGTGACGGGAATGCGTATACCCACTGTGCGAACCTCAAAAAAGGGTTCCGGGTATGCTGGAGGAGGGATCCGTTAAAGACAGCAGCATTCCGGAGAACCAGTCATCTATTCCTTTAACCGGCAGGCCAGCTGAACTGGCTTGCCATCGCAGCGATGTGAAGGTGTCCTTCTCTTCACGTCAGTCGCTACAGATGACTGGTCTCCGCTCTATGCTTTGCGTTGCATTACGCTGCAGGACTCATCGGCTAAAGCTTTTTACGGCCGGTAAACAGGCTGATGAGGAACAGGATAATACCAACGACGAAGACAACTTTAGCTGCCCATGCTGCTGTGCCCGCTAAACCGCCAAAACCTAATGCTGCAGCGATCAGTGCGATCACCAGAAAAATAATGCCCCAACGAAACATAAGCCTCTCCTTACCCTATTTAAAATCGAACTGCTTATTTAATCCCCGGATGGGTGTTTTTATACAAGCGGCCACCAGAGTGGCCGCTTGCAAGCTTAAGATTTAACCGTCAGGTCATTCTTAACGCTTTTCACGCCTTCAATGGCTTTCGCGATGCTTTCTGCACGATCTGACTGTGCCTGATTAGCAACATGCCCTGAAAGCTGAACAACACCGTCGGTAGTCTCAACTTTAACGTTGCGCGACGGAACAATGTCATCTGCTAACAGCTTAGCTTTAATTTCGCTGGTTGTAGCGGCATCGCCGGCATAACCTTTCACTGAAGAGGTTTTGCTGTCTCTGACGTGTAGTTTGTCGCTGACGGATTTAACACCTTCGATTTTCTGCACCACTGCCACAGCCTTTTCAGCCTGATCCTGTGAGGTGACGAAACCGCTTAAGGTCACGACGCCACTATGCGTTTTTACCGAGATATCCGTACTTTTAATAGCGTCGTCATCCACCAGTGCCGCTTTGGCTTTGGCGGTGATGCCGCTGTCATCCATATAACCATCGACTTTTTTCATAGAACTATCGATTTTCGAACCCGCGCTGTCGGCTGTCTGTGACGCTTTCTGCGACATAGATTCGTCAGCCAGTGCGCTGCCGCTGATCAGTGCTGAGCCAATCATTGCGGCCATCAGGGTTTTAGCAATCTTAGTCTTGTTCATCGATATCTTCCTTCTATCAGTTAACTCACCCAAAACTGTGGGCGAAACAGAGGCACATATGCCGCTGCGTTACAGGACGTAAGGACAAGAGAAGTCTCTTCCGCCGTCCGATAAAATAATCATAGACGGCATTTTGCGATTTGCCTGGCTAACTGGTTGATCACACGTCAAAACAGAAGAAAAAAGGGTTTTTTAGGAGGAGTCTGGAGCGAGGAAATCAGGGCCACTCCCTGCTGGAATGGCCCGGAAACAGGCGATTAGTGCTCGCGTGTTTTACGGAAACGGACGTCAGGGTAACGTTCCTGGGTAATATTAAGATTCACCATGGTTGGCGCGATATAAGTCAAATTATCACCGCCATCGAGCGCCAGGTTAACTTCGTTTTTACGCTGGAAGTCCTCAAACTTTTTAGCATCGTCACATTCAACCCAGCGCGCCGTTGAGACGTTAATCGCTTCGTAGATCGCTTCGACGTTATATTCGCTTTTCAGACGTGCCACCACCACATCGAACTGCAGTACCCCGACCGCGCCCACGATCAGATCGTTGTTATGCACCGGACGGAACACCTGCACTGCACCCTCTTCCGACAGCTGAACCAGCCCTTTCAGCAGCTGTTTCTGCTTCAGCGGATCGCGCAGACGAATACGACGGAACAGCTCTGGCGCGAAGTTCGGAATACCGGTGAACTTCATGTTTTCACCCTGCGTAAAGGTGTCGCCAATCTGTATGGTGCCGTGGTTATGCAGACCGATGATATCGCCAGGATAAGCTTCTTCAACGTGTGAACGGTCGCCCGCCATAAAGGTCAGGGCATCGGAAATCACCACATCTTTGCCAGTACGTACCTGACGCAGCTTCATCCCTTTTTCATATTTACCGGAGACCACACGCATAAAGGCCACACGGTCGCGATGTTTCGGGTCCATGTTGGCCTGGATCTTAAACACGAAGCCGGTGAACTTCTCTTCTTTCGCTTCTACCGTGCGGGTGTCGGTATCGCGTGGCATCGGACGTGGCGCCCATGCCACCAGGCCATCCAGCATATGGTCTACGCCAAAGTTACCCAGCGCGGTGCCGAAGAAGACCGGCGACAGTTGGCCGTTCAGGAAGGCTTCCTGCTCAAACTCGTGCGATGCACCCTGCACCAGCTCCAGCTCTTCACGCAACTGTGCCGCCAGATCGTCACCGACTGCGGTGTCGAGGTCCGGATTGTTCAGCCCCTTCACGACGCGGACATCCTGAATGGTGTGGCCTTTACCGGTCTGGTAGAGATAGGTCTCATCTTTGTAGAGGTGATAAACCCCTTTGAACAGCTTGCCGCAGCCGATTGGCCAGGTGATCGGTGCGCAGGCAATTTTCAGCTCGCTTTCCACCTCATCCAGCACTTCCATCGGATCACGGATGTCACGGTCAAGTTTGTTCATAAAAGTCAGGATCGGCGTATCGCGCAGGCGGGTAACTTCCATCAGCTTTCGGGTACGATCCTCAACGCCTTTCGCGGCATCGATCACCATCAGACAGCAGTCAACGGCGGTCAGCGTACGGTAGGTATCTTCCGAGAAATCTTCGTGACCTGGGGTATCCAGCAGGTTTACCAGGCTATCGCGGTAAGGAAACTGCATCACCGAGGTGGTAATAGAGATACCACGCTGTTTCTCCATCTCCATCCAGTCCGACTTGGCGTGCTGGTTAGAGCCACGGCCTTTTACGGTACCGGCGGTCTGGATAGCCTGTCCGAACAGCAACACTTTTTCGGTAATGGTGGTTTTACCGGCATCCGGGTGCGAAATGATCGCGAAGGTGCGGCGGCGTGCCACCTCTTCTAAAAAGGGATTAGACATGGAATTCTTCTCAATAGGCAGCGCAACATACTGGCGCTGCTGATAAATCACGGTGGCCGGCAGAACCTTACCGGCGGGTAAACGGTGCCAAAAACGATCTTTCATCGTTGGCGGGTCAGCGCGAAGTTACATTGGCGTGAAGTCCGGTTACCTGGTCAGCTTTAAGGCGGCATAGCATACAATATTTTGCGCGCGCGGCCTACAGGGAAGGGGCAGGATTTCAGGGGCGGAGAATCGGAGAATAGCGGAGGCGGCAACAGCGTCGGGCGGGTCTGCACCCGCCCCCACTCTGTTATCCCAGTACTTTTCTGACGCAGGCTTTGAAGATCTGCACACCAATCTCCAGCGAGCTGAGATCAAAACGCATATCGGGATGATGCAGCCCTGGCGTCAGGTTGGTGCCCAGCCCCCAGAAGCCCGCCTTCACACCCGGACGCTTCACGGGATAGTAGAAAAAGTCCTCGCTGCCTGGCGTGGTGCGGGTCGGCAGTGCGCCCTCTTCACCCAGCACTTCAACGATGGCCGCGCGGATCACCGCCGTCGCGTCATCATCAATCTCGGCAGCCGGCATCTCTTTCAGCACGCGAACCTCGGCGGTGGCTCCCAGTGCCGCGACGCTGTGAGTAATGGCGCGCGTGACCTGCTCTTTCAGCTGCGTCATCGGCCCGTTCTCCTGCGAACGCAGATCCCACACCACGCGGGCTTCATCCGGTACCGAGTTGGTGACACCCGCATCGCACAGGAAGCGGGTCGCTTTGACGCTCCATGTCAGGCCCGGGGACAGATGGAGGGCATTGACGGCCTGAACCGCCTGCGCGGCCGCATCCAGCGCATTGATGCCAAGATGCGGTCGCGCCGCATGGGCGGGCTGGCCTTTGATGGTCGCTTCCAGCGTGCTGCAGGCGGAGTAGAGCACGGCAGGCACTGCCTGGCCGACCACGCACTCCTCCAGCGGACGCAGATGGAAGCCCAGAATCATCTCCACATCATCCAGTGCGCCGCCTTCGATCATTGAGAGCGCACCGGCGCCCAGCTCCTCGGCGGGCTGGAACAGGATCTTCAGCCGGCCACGTTTCACCACGCCCTCCTGCAGCAGAGCCGTCGCCGTCGTCAGCACGACCGAAGAGTGACCGTCGTGACCGCAGGTGTGGCGCGCACACGGCACGCCATCAATGATGTGCCCCAGCGCATCCATATCCGCGCGCAGCGCCAGCACCGGCCCCGGCACCCCGCTGTCGATCTCCGCCACGATGCCGGTGGTGTTATTGATGTTGCGCGTTACCTTCAGGCCCGCTTTCTCCAGCTGATCGGCGATGTAGGCCGAGGTCTTTATCTCCTGAAAGCCCAGCTCCGGAATTTCGTGCAGATAGTGATAATGCTCTAATACCTTAGACACAGCGTTACTCCTGAATAAACAGACGCATAACAGACATCGCGATCAGCGCGTTGATGATGCTCACCAGCATCAGCAGCGGCCAGTATTTTTTGGGCACATCGGCCACACCCAGCAGCCGCCCCATATATTGCAGTTGCGATCCCATCAGGAAAATCGCCGGTGCCAGAATAGTAATATCCGCGCCGGTCAGCAGCCCTTTGGTCAGCAGGCTTACCGCAACGCCAGTGCCCGCCGACGATGAAAGCCAGGCGGTAAGCAGCACGGTAATCGCCTCGCCCGGCAGGCCGAACAGCCCCATCACCGGCGCAAAGGCATGTCCAAGGAACTGCATAATACCGAGCAGGTTCAGCACTTCCGCCAGCACATAGGCCATCACCACATTCGGCATCAGGTTGTGAATGGCGATGTGAAAGCCTTTGCGTGCGCCAGTCACAAACACATCGAACGGATTACTGCAGGTCGCAATTTTATTTTCCATCGGCAAAATCCTTCTTATAAACACTGTTTAACACAGCGCGCGTTATTGCCGCACCGATAAATTTCAGCACGAACATTAATAACAGCGGAATAATAATCGGCAGCGTCATAGAGGCGAACAGCGCTGAACCGATGGCGAAGTAATTATTGATTAATCCCGCACCGGAATATTGCCAGGCACTCATCACCACCAGCTCTTTTTTACCAATCAATTTCTGATCAGCCATCTCTTTTGTTAATGCCGCGCCCGCGTCGGTGCTTTGCAGGTCAGTGATTAACGCCAGACCGCAACGGCCCGGCAGGCCCATCAGCGGCTTAAGCAGCGGTGTCAGCAAGCGATGTGCCGCGCGAATCGCACCATAGTGGGTAAAGATTTCGAGCACGCCCAGCGCCAGCATTACCGTGGGCGTCAGCGACAGGGCAAACAGGAAGCCCGCTTTAGCACTGAGTCCGCCTGCGCCGACAAAGGTGTTGCTGGCGGGATCTTTCATGGTGCCGAAGCTGCCGCCCAGCGTAGTGAAGTCAAACGCCCCCAGCCATTTAAGGCCCTCGACGTTATAAAACAGCCCTGAGAAAAACAGAATGGCAAAAATTAATGCGATATAACTGCCTCTGGTCGCCGTCATTTTTACCGGATTAACCACACTCTCATCTGACATTACTTTCTCCTGATAACATGGTCTGCCGCCTGTTCCCTGCCGTAGCAAGTTTCAATATATGGAACTCAGTTCTAAGCAGGATTTATGCCAGAGCCGCTAAGAGAGAGATTGTTAACACCTTATTTCCCCACGCAGGACATTTAATCCACGCTATACCTCTTATCACGCTCTGAAATTTATTTTTCAGACCACCCGGTGATATTTTCGGGACGGCATCAGATTGCGAATATTTCGTCTGTTACAGCGACTTATTGCACCAGCAAAATAACCATCGCCCGCACTATCATGGTGCTGATTCGCCTGACGTTGTTGCCTGATAGCCGTGATACAGAATGAGAATTGCTCGCATTCAATTTCCGAAATAATTCTATTTAAATCAATCAGATAAATTAGCTTATTTTGCGGAAAAGGCTTCACTTTACTAACATGTATGATGCATAATTCACCGCTTCCACCTGTTTATTTAACATCTTCTTAAAAGGACTCGGCCATGCTGACTGCTGAAATGACTGGGCGTTTAAACGACCAGCTGAACCTGGAATTCTTCTCTGCCAATCTTTATCTGCAAATGAGCGCCTGGTGCAGCGACAAAGGCTTTGAGGGTGCCGCTTCCTTCCTGAAGATGCATTCACGCGAAGAGATGCAGCATATGCAGCGTCTGTTTGATTACCTGAGCGATACCGGCGCGATGCCGGTGCTGGGCACTATCGCTGCGCCACCGGTTTCTTTCACCTCGCTGAATGAAATCCTGCAGCAGGCGCTGGAGCATGAGCAGCTGATCACCAGCAAAATCAATGAGCTGGCTCACGCTGCTATGACGTCACAGGATTACTCTACCTTTAACTTCCTGCAGTGGTATGTTGCCGAGCAGCACGAAGAAGAGAAGCTGTTCAAAACCGTGCTGGATAAACTGGCGCTGGTCAGCAACAGCGGCAACGGTCTGTTCCTGGTCGATAAAGATCTGGGCCGCATGAGCACCGAAAACCACGCAGAATAATATTTTTCGGGCCTCTCAACCGATTAAGACCACTGACAATTCCCTAATCAGTTATCTGGAAGCAATGATAAAGCCAGGATAGCAGGGAATATGGTCAGAGGAGGAAAGCGTCCCGCGCCAGGGACAAAAACGCCCGTAGCCGGAACAACGCAACGCGTTGGTCCGGCTACGGGCGCACCTCAGGGATGAGGTGCGTCATCACGCGGGTAGAGCGCCCGGGGACTGGCTTGAGCGTCTTTCCGATCTGACCGTATTTCCTGTGCAGGCACGGTTTGGCAGCGGACCCGCTTTTGCCAGCTTCCTCGTCGGCCCCTTTCCGGGGCCGAACTTATTTCCGTCTAACGGCCATCACGCCACCGCTATTCCAGCCGGTAACTCGCCGCTTTCTCGCCGTTCACCCACAGCTCACGACGTTCACCCGCAGGCAGTAACAGCGCGATCTCCCGCCAGGCAGGCTGATAGTCGCCGCGTTTTTCCACCGTCAGGTCGATTCGGCTCGCGCTGCTGCACAACGTCCAGCTCAGCCACAACGCATTGCCCTGCTGCCAGCCATGGCTCTCACCATCATCGTCAAACATTTCGCCCTGAGTGGTTACACCTTCCGGTGCGGGCCATAACTGCCACTGCCGCACCCTGTCGCGTCGCGCATCGGTGGTGCTTTCGCATTCGCCCAGCGGGATGATCGCACCGGCTCGCACCAGCAAGGGCAGCCGATCCAGCGGCGCATCCAGCGTAACCGTTTCGCCGCCCGCAAACGCCCTGCCGCTGTGCCAGTCATACCAGCCGCCCTGGTTGCGTGGCAGATAGACTTCACGGCTGCGCGCGCCCTGCTCCACGACGCTGGCGACCAGCAGATCGCGTCCCAGCATGAAGTCATCACACGCCTGATACGTCTGTGGATCCTGCTCATGATCGAGGAAGGTCGGACGCAGCATCGGCTCATCTTCCGCGCTGGCCTGCCACGCGAGGTTATAGAGGTAAGGCATCAGACGATAGCGCAGGCGGATCGCTTCGCGGATCATTGGCGTGACCTCCGGGTACATCCACGGCTCGTTCACGGTGTGATCGTCATTCCACGAATGGATAGTAAAGCGCGGATGCATTACGCCATTCTGAACCCAGCGCACAAATAGTTCGGCATCCGGCTTATCACCCGAGAAGCCACCGACATCGTGTCCGACATTAAACAGCCCGGACAGGCTCATCCCCAGCCCCATGCGGATGTTGTAACGCAGAGTCTGCCAGCTGGTGCGGTTATCGCCGCTCCAGGTCTGCACATAACGCTGCATCCCGGCGCAGCCGGAGCGGGAGATCAGATAAGGACGTTTGTCTGGCGCAAACTGCTGCTGCGCTTCCATCGAGGCGCGCATCATCAGCAGCGGCATCACCGGCCGGATATGCTTGATGGCGATCGGCTGACCAAAACCGTGACAGCGCGCTTCGCCATCCCACACCTCATATTCGTTGTTATCGTTCCAGGTTGAATCAATGCCCTTCTCCAGCAGCTGCTGCGTGACATTTTCCTGCCACCAGCGCACCGCCTGCGGATGGGTGAAATCAAGGTGCGATCCCTCATCATCCCAGAACACCGAACGCTCCGGGCGATCCTGTTCCGAGTCACGAATAAATAGCCCCTGTGACGCCACTTCCTGGTAACGCGGGTGATCCTGCAGCAGACAGGGCTTGATGTTGGCCGCCAGCTTCATTCCGGCACGATGAAAGGCATCACTCAGCGCGTTGGGATTCGGAACTTTGTCGTAGTTCCAGTTGAAGACATAGCGTTTGTTATTGATCGAGGTGTAACCGGAAGAGAGCTGGAACGAGTCGCAGGGAATTTCATGCTCGCGACACAGGCGGATAAAGGATTGCAGCTGCTGCTGTGCGTCCGGCGCGTCGGTGTAGTGCATGGTAGAACCGCTGTAGCCCAGGCTCCACTTTGGCTGAAAAAGCGTGCGACCGGTCAGGCGCACAAAGGCTTTGGTGACATCAAGCAGCGTCGGCCCGAGCATCATGTAGTAATCGAGATCGCCCGCCTCGGCGCGGTAACGGCGATAAGGCAGATGGTAGTTATCCAGCTCATTCCCCAGATCGAGCCAGCTGCTGCTGAGGTTGTCATAAAACAGGCCAAAGCTGACGCCATCGCGCTGCGTCAGGGTAAACGGAATATGTTTATAGAGCGGATCGGTGCTGGCGGCGTTATAGCCCATCGCATCGAGATTACGCATCTCAAACCGCCGGTTAACGCGGTTCAGGTCGCCACTCTTCTCGCCCAGACCATACACCCGATCCTGCGGCTGACGACGCTGATAGTGCTCGACGCCGTCGCCGTGCGCATTGAGCAGATAGGCACCGGTATGACGATCGGCGGTCAGCGGCTGCCAGCTGGCACCATCAAACTGCTCCCAGCTCAGGCAGAGCGGCTGATGCACCGTCACCCGCAACTGTGGTGTGCTGATGCGCAGCTGCTGCGCATCGTGATCCACCTGAAATGCGGGCAGCGTAAAGCCATCCAGCGCCTCGCGGTCACGTCCCTGCCAGGGCACATCATGCTCAGGCGCAATGCTCCAGGTGCGGTTCAGCGCCAGATCACCGTCGCGCTTCAGCAGCACACGCATCAGCTTCTCTTCCAGTACATAAAGTCGCAGGAAATGTCGATCGTCGACCTTGAGTTCAACAAAGTGATCGGCCTGCTGATGCAGCGTCCAGTTCTTCAGGGTTTTCATCGCGATATCCTTATGGGTTAGCAGGGCGCTGGCGGCGTTCGGCGATCAGCATCACCAGGAAAACGGCACCGATCAGGTCAAAGAAGCCCATCGCCACAAACAGCGGATTAAAGCCGATGGTATCGGCGGTCACACCGATAATCAGCGAGAAGATAAAGCTGGCGATCCAGGCGCAGGAGCCGCGCATGCCGTTGACTGTAGCCATCTGGCGGCGATCAAAACGCTCTACTACCAGCGCGCTCAGCATGCAGGAGATCACCTGATGACCGAAGCCGCCGACGGAGATCAGGGCAATAGCCAGCCAGGGATCTTTTACCAGCGTCATCAGCGCCAGTGAGACCATCAGCAGTGCGCCGGTCACCGAACTTGCAACAATGGAATTCACGCGGGTCATGCCAAACCAGCGCACATAGATTCGGGTCAGATAGCCGCTGGCAACGCTGCCGAGGTCGGCGGCCAGAAATGGCAGCCAGGCGAACATCACGATCTGTTTAAGATCCATGCCGCGCTCGTTGGCAAGATAGAGCGGCACCCAGAAGCTCAGCACCGCCCAGGCGGGCTCAGCCAGAAAGGCCGGAATGGCGATGCCGTAGAATTTCTTCTCTTTACCAATCACTTTCAGCGCGGTGAAGAACGGCAGCTTTTCACCAATCGCCTCGTTATCCTGGTTAATAAAGGCGCGTTCATCATCGGAAAGACGGGGATGACTCTCCGGCGAGTGATAGCCCCACCACCAGAGTCCCACCCACAGCAGGCCCAGGCCGCCGGTCAGCAGAAATGCGCCCTGCCAGCCAAAGGTAATGTGGGCAACATAGATAATCGGTGGCGCCAGCATCGCACCAATCGAAAAGCCGACGCCCGCCCAGCCCGCCGCAACCGGACGCTCCTTTTTCGGAAACCAGTCACCGATCGCTTTGGCGTTAGCAGGCGTGGCCGCCGCTTCGGAAGCGCCCATGACAAAACGCAGCAGCGCCAGATGCAGCCAGCTTCCCGCACCGGCGTGCAGCAGACAGGTTACCGACCAGATCAGCGCGCAGATCAGGAAGCCCATCTTCAGTCCGATTACATCGATCAGCCAGCCGCAAATCGGCTGAAACAGGGTATAGGCGAGCTGAAATGCGGCTACGACCCACGAATACTGTTCGGTGGTCATGTTCAGACTGGTTTTCAGTTCCGGTGCCAGAATGCCGAGGGAGTTACGGGTGATGTAGTTGACGGTCACACCCAGCAGGAACATTCCCAGCATCCACCAGCGTAAATTTTTAATCACGCGCACCGTGCGTGATGCACTGATGGGTTTGGTTGTTGATTCGAGGCTCATTGTGCCACTCCTGATTGCCATTGATGACGCACACCGCCTGCTGGCGTACCGCGTGTCCTTTTATCGAACTTAAAAAAGTGTGAAACGTGGGTACAGCCACTTTTTTGCAACGCTTTTCATGGCAGGCTGAATGCCGACAGAAAATGGCACTGAAACGGTTATCTGACGCGATTCAGCAGGCTATGAAAAATTTTTCATTGGCAGATTTGAAGGCGATCACAGAATGAAACAAAGGCTGAAAATCGGTGAGATTGCGGCGCTGAGCGGTGTCTCGATCAGTACGGTGTCGCGGGTGCTGGCGGGGAAAGCGAATACCCGACCCGCGACGCGGGACAAAGTGCTGGCCGTGGCGCAGCAGCAGGGCGTGCTGGATAACCTGCACAGCGGTCGCCTGCTGCTGAATAACCTGATGGTCTTCGCCCCGCCGCGCGCCTTTGACGTACGCAGTGACATTTTCTACTACAAGGTGATTCAGGGGATAAGCCAGGCGGTGGAGCCACATGAGGTGCGGCTGCGCTACTGTCCGCTGGAAGAGGTGGAAAGTGATGCCGCGCTGTTTATCGATAAGATGCAGCAGACCGAAGCCGCCCTGCTGATCGGCATTGATGATGAGCATATTCATCAGCTGGCGGCGGAGATGAACAAGCCCTGCGTGCTGATCAACGCCCGCGATCGCCGGATGCGCCTGCCTTCAGTCTCGCCGCATCATCAGCTGATTGGTGAATTCTCCGCGCGCTATCTGTTTGAGCAGGGACACCGGCAGATCCTGTCGCTGCACTGCCTGCGCCGCTATACCATGGAGCAGCGTCTTCAGGGGGTGCGCGACGCCTGGCACGCCATGAATCTGCGCTTCGACAGCCGCCAGCACCTGCTGACCCTGAACAGCTTCAGCAGCAATGAGGCGGCGGAACGGCTGGGTGACTATCTGCGCCACTGCCCTGACGCACTGCGTCCGACGGCGATTCTCGCCAGCGGGGATTACATCGCCGCTGGGGCCGTCACTGCGCTGGAGCAGGCCGGATTACGGGTGCCACAGGATATTTCAGTGATGAGCATGGATGGGTTTAACCTGGCCGCTATCCACGATATTCCGCTGACCTCGGTGCAGGTGCCACGTGATGAGCTGGGCGCAGCGGCAGTGAGAATGCTGCAGGAGATGCGGCTGAATCCCGGCACCCCCACCGGCAGCCTGCTGCTGAACGGCAGGCTGGTGGTGCGCGAGTCGGTGCGCCGTATCCGCGATAATCTCAGCCATGCGCCGGTTCAGCAGCATGGCCTTTATGATTAACCCGGCGCGGATTAACCCAGCGTTTTCAGCCGCAGCTCCGACGGCTGAGGTCGTCCGAACAGGAAGCCCTGAAACAGCGTACAGCCCTCATCGCGCAGCTTCGTGAACTGCTCATCGCTCTCCACGCCTTCAGCGGTAATCTGGATATCCAGACTGCGGCTCATGCCGGTAATCGCGCGGATTATCGCCAGCGCCTCGCGGCTGTCGCCCATATCGTTGATAAACGATTTGTCGATTTTGATTTTGTCGAATGGGAAGGAACGCAGATAGCTCAGCGACGAATAGCCGGTGCCGAAATCATCCAGCGCAATCTGTACGCCCAGCGCCTTGAGATTCTGCAGGGTACGGATATTCCCCAGCGAGTCATCCAGCAGCACCGATTCGGTGATCTCGACTTCCAGTCGCGCCGGATCGAGACCCGACTCTTTCAGCGCACCTTCAACCACCGGCACCAGCGAGCTGTTTTTAAACTGCAGCGGTGAGAGGTTGACCGAGACTGACTGCTCCCCTTCCCAGCTCGCCGCTTCACGACAGGCTTCATAGAGCGCAAAGGCTCCCAGCATATGAATCAGGCCGGTCTCTTCCGCAATCGGGATGAAGTCGTTGGGCATAATCAGCCCGCGGATAGGATGATGCCAGCGCATCAGCGCTTCATAGCCAATAATCGTGCGGTGATCGCCATTGGTAATAGGCTGATAGTAGAGCCGCAAATGCCCGCCGCTGATCGCATCGCGCAGATCGTTTTCAATCAGGCGTCGGCTGCGTGCCACATCATCCATCTCCAGCGTAAAGTGCTCATAGCGGTTGCGGCCATTACGTTTGGCTTCATACAGCGCCATATCCGCACAGCGCAACAGCTGCTCCGGGGTATTGGTGATGGTGGTGCTGAGTGCAATACCCACGCTCAGCCCGACCGACAGATTATGACCTTCAACGTTAACCGGCGGACGAATCGCCTCGATCAGACGCTGCGCCACAATGCTCGCCTCCTCACTGTTTGCTACCGAGGGCAGCACGATAGCGAACTCATCGCCACCAATGCGCGCCAGCGTATCCTGATCGCGCAGCGTGTTTCGCAGACGCTTAGCCACGCTGCGCAGCAACTCATCGCCAATCTGATGGCCCAGCGCATCGTTCACATTTTTGAAGTTATCCAGATCAAGGCACAGCGCGGCGGTCTGGCGCTGCGTCTGGCTCGCAGTGCGCAACGCCTCACTCAGACGCTGGCGGAACAGCATGCGGTTCGGCAGGCTGGTCAGGTTGTCGTGGTGCGCCATATGGTGAATACGGGCATCGGCGGCGCGCTGGTCGGTGACATCTTCCACCAGCAGCATCAGGTAGTTGCGGCGCGCATCCTGGCCATTAATCGCGGTGGCGCGGGTATGCAGAATGCGTTCGCCGCTGGCAGTCATAAGTAACTGCTCACGCTCATGCATGCCCTCACTGCGCAGTGCAACGTCCGCCAGATTGTTAAAATAGTCACTAAGCTCAGGCGACATGCATTCGTGCGGACGCTTGTTGACGATCAGTGCTTTCGACAGGCCAAACAGCTGCTGGGTGCGGTCATTCACCAGCAGGATCTCGCGGGTAATCGCATCTTCAACAATCACGCAGGAGGGAATGTTGGCAATGATGTTGTCCAGAAATTTAGACAAGGCGGTTTTCTGCGTGCTCTGCGCTTCGGCCAGATCACGGGCGCGCAGGATCTGCTGCTCCTGCTCACGGCCTTCCGTGCGGTCGCGGGTGATCTTGGCGAAACCGATCAGCTTACCGTCATCATCATGGATCGCGTCGATAACCACATGCGCCCAGAACGCGCTGCCATCTTTACGGTAGCGCCAGCCCTCATCTTCAAAACGACCGGTTTTCAGCGCGATACCGAGATTAGCTTCCGGTGTCCTGTTCAGCCGCTCCTGAGCACTGTAAAACAGCGAGAAGTGCTGACCGACCACTTCTTCCGCTTTGTAACCTTTGGCGCGCTGTGCGCCGGCATTCCAGTTCACAACCACGCCGTCGGTATCAAGCATATAGATGGCGTAATCCGTTACGCCCTCAACCAGCAGGCGAAAACGCTGCTCCTGCTCGCGCTGCTCGCTGCGGACACGCTGCTGTTCAGTGCAGTCACGGGTGATTTTGGCATAGCCCAGCAGCTTGCCCTGATCGTCACGGATCGTGTCGATCACCACATGTGCCCAGAACGCGCTGCCATCTTTGCGGTAGCGCCAGCCCTCATCTTCAAAACGGCCGGTGCGATAGGCAGTTTGCAGGTTCTGGCTGGGGATATGATTGAGTCGATCCTGTGCGCTGTAGAAACGGGAAAAATGCTGGCCGACAATCTCTTCCGCCACATAGCCTTTGGCCCGCTGTGCGCCGGCGTTCCAGTTCACTACGTTACCGTCCTGATCGAGCATGTAGATGGCGTAATCGGTGACGCCCTCCACCAGCAGGCGGAAACGCATCTCCTGCTCCCGCTCTTTGCGCTGCTGCTCCTGCTGCCGGGTGCAGTCACGGCAGACCGCAGCAAATCCAATCAGCTGAGCGGTCTCGTCGCGGATGGGATAGATGACCACGTGTGCCCAGAAGCTGCTGCCATCTTTACGGCAGCGCCAGCCTTCGTTTTCGTAACGTCCGGTGGTGGCGGCGATATCGAGTTCGCGCTGCGGCTGACCGCGACGGCGATCCTCTTCGTTGTAAAACAGGGCGGCGTGCTGTCCAATAATTTCGTCTGGCCTGTAACCAAGGACGTGCAGACCCCCGCCGTTCCAGCTGGCGACAGTTCCGTCCGGTTTAAGCATGGTGATCGCATAGTCGATCACGCTTTGTACCAGCATGCGATACATGACATCAGAGTTATTATCCATTGTTATTTGCCTGCTGCTCGGGAGCCCGGTAAAGGCTTAGGAATGTTCTTAATCGCGAGCCGAGACTAAAGCGGAAAAGGTCTGCGAAGACAAGCGTATTAAGAAGAATAACTAATCTTATCAGGGGATATATCGGCAGCGGCGAGCAAATGTTCAATGGTGTAATGATTGGGATAAGCGCCTGAGCTCAGGCGTTCAGGCAGGTTTTACAGTCAGCAAGGTCAGAGCGCGAGGCTGGCTCGCGCTTAATCATTTCGCGACAGAAACGGCGTTTACAGGTCCATCTGTTGCTGTAAATGCATCGCGGCAATCGGCTGCCAGATTTCGGTTAACGCGCCCTCTTTGCCGGTAAACGGGTCCTGGGTCGGCAACGGCACTTTTTTCACCTGCTCTTGCGCCATCTTCAGCTTCGCGGGTTCGTCGCGCAGCGTCTCAGGCGACATGCCACGCGGATAGGCACCGATCACCATAAAATCGTCGCTGGCACTGACCTGACGATGACCGACACCCGCCGGGATTAGCACCGCATCGCCTGCGCGCAGGGTGACCATCCGGCCACTGTCGCCGCCAAACAGCACTTCCGCCCAGCCTTCCGCAACGCCGAGCAGTTCATGGGTGTTGGGATGGAAGTGGGTATAGGGGAAAATCGGATAGCGCCAGGCGGGTGGCCAGCCGTTTTCGTCGAACGTTTTCTCAAACCACGCTGCGATCTCCTCCTCTTCCGGCACCACGCGCGGCCAGATAATCAGAGGTAACGGGTTATTAGGTACGCCACCCGACGGAATGGCGAGCATCAGATGCTGAGGATTATCAGAGGCCCCGGCCGAAAAAGTACCTGCGGCAAAGGACATCATTAACATCAGACTGGAGGATGAGGCACGCATACAGGTTCTCCGCTTTTTTTATAAGTGTGGCAAACCCGCGGCACAATGCAATGTGCGCCGCACGACACAACTGAGATAATTGACTGATATTGCTGACTAAAGCCAAATGTGTCGCTAACAATAGGGCGAGACCGTGCCTGTACGGCGGCAGATAGCGGTTCTTACTGCGGTAAAGTGTTGCAAAATGTCAGGCGGCCCGGCACGCAGATACGACAGCCCGATGCCAGGGCAGTCTTTTGATAAACTGTTATACAAAAATCGCACAAATCTGTTTCTGATATGCTTGACTGTTATCTGTTGTAATAGCTAACAGATGACAGTGAGGTAACCAATGGACGCTATTAAACAAATCCTGATTGACGAGATCGCCACGCTTAACCGCGAAGAACGTCGCGACAACCTGCCGCGCTTTAGCCTCTCGTTTCTGAAGAACCATCCCGGCCTCTGGGCAGTTATGTATCTCTGCTACGGCCTGTGCGTGGCGCTGATATTCACCACCGAGATGCTCGGCTGGCCCGCCTTCTGGTTTGCCACCGCATTTGTGCTGGTAATGAGCGTGCTGATGCTGCTCGATATCAACCCGAAATATCGCTTTGAAGATATTGATGCGCTCGATCTGCGTGTCTGCTACAACGGTGAGTGGTATTACGTTCAGCCGGTGCGCGAACAGGCTATCTCACGCATTCTGGCGCTGCCTGAAACACCGGAACGGGTAAAAAGCGGTATCCAGCGTCTGCTGACGCAAAAAGGGGAAGTGGACTTTTATGATGTCTACTACCTGACCTGGGGCCACCAGGAAGCGGCGCGCGTCTAATCCGCCTGCGGTTCCGCCATTAACTGACCCAGCGTCGCTATTGCCGCCTCGGCCCGACTATCCCACGGCCAGGCGGTATTCAGTCTGAAGCAGTGACTGAACTGCTCTCCTGCCGAAAACAACTGCCCCGGTGCAATACTGATCCCCTGAGCCAGCGCCTGCTGGTAGAGCCGGGTAGTGTTGATGCTGTCCGGCAACGTCACCCAGAGAAAATAGCCGCCGCGCGCTTCGCTGACCGTAGCCTGAGGCGGCAGCATCTTCAGCAGTGCCTGACGCACCATCTGCTGTCGCTTCGCCAGTATCTGTCGCAACCGCTTCAGATGGGTGTCGTAACGCCGCGTGGCAAGAAAATCGGCCAGCGCCAGCTGCATCGGTGCGCTGGTTGAGAGCGTGCTCATCAGCTGCAGGCGCTGAATGCGCTGCGCATGCTGTCCCGCCGCCACCCAGCCGACACGAAAACCCGCCACCAGCGACTTGGAAAAGGAGCCACAGTGCAACACGTTTCCCTGCCGATCCCAGGCCTTGGCGGGCAGCGGCGCAGCCTCACCCGCCCAGAGTTCAGCATAGACATCATCTTCAATCATCGGCACCTGATAACGCGTCAGCAGCGTCACCAGTTGCTGTTTGCGCTCCGGCGTTAACGTTACGCTCAGCGGATTCTGCAATGTTGTCATCAACCAGCAGGCTTTTACCGGCCAGCGTTGCAGCGCCTCCTCCAGCTGGATGAGATCGATGCCCTGCTTTGCATCGACCGGAATCGCCAGCGCCTTGAGCTTGAGCCGCTCAATCGCCTGTAGCGCGCCATAAAAACTCGGTTGCTCAATCACCACATAGTCGCCCGGCTCGGTCAGGGATTGCAGGCTGAGGTTCAGCGCCTCCAGCGCCCCGCTGGTGATGACAATTTCATCCGGCGACAGGGTGATGCCCTGACGCGCATAGCGCTGCGCCAGCAGCTGTCGCAGCGTGGCGTTGCCGGGCGGCAGATTGTGCAGCGCATCGGTTGGAGTCAGATGATGAGAGACGTTCGCCAGTGAACGCATCAGCTGACGCTGAGGAAAGAGTGCCGGATCGGGGAACGCGGAGCCAAACGGCACGATGGCGGGATCGCGCGTGGCCTGTAGTACATCAAACACAAAGTCGTTGATATCGACCTGCTCGCTGATCGCCACGCTGAGCGGTGCGGGCGCTAAGGCGCGCGGTGCCACATAGTAACCTGACTGTGGACGCGAGACGATCCAGCCCTGACTCTCCAGCAGTTCATAGGCATGCAGCACCGTCATCAGGCTAACACCCTGCTGCGCGACCTGCTGACGCAGCGACGGTAAACGGGTGCCGGGCAGCCAGATGCCGGCCTCGATCTGCTGCTGAATCTCATCCATCAAGCGCTGGTATTTCGCCACGGGTCGCCTCTCCTTGTTTACCGCGAGTAGTCTGACCGCGAGACTTTACCACGCACGGCAGCCAATGACAGGCGGCGCGCATCGCTTATCGTACTGATTACGCTGATTCAGCTCTGATCAGGTGCTTCAGATTACCGCCACCTGCGGCGTCAGTGGCTGATCGGCTTCAGCAATCGGGCTCACGTTTGCCATCGCCTCTTCCGTTTCCGCCACCACAAAGTTAGCCAGATTCGGCACTCGCTCAGGGGGAACCGGCTTGCCCAGCAAATAGCCTTGTAGCGTATTGCAGCCCAGGCTGGTCAGAAAGGCCTGCTGCTCAGCGGTTTCAACACCTTCCGCCACCACTTTCAGCTGCAGCGACTGCGCCAGCGCCACAATCGCCGACACGATGGTGGCATCTTCTTTCTGATGCTGCAGCTCATTAACAAAGGCCCGGTCAATCTTAAGCTCACTGGCCGGCAGGCGTTTCAGATAGAGCAGGCTGGAGTAGCCGGTGCCAAAGTCATCAATTGAAGCTTTCACGCCGAGCTGGGTCAGCTCGGTGAGAATACGCACGCTCTCATCGGGATCGCGCATCGCAGTGGTCTCGGTCACTTCCAGCGTCAGCAGTTCGGCCGGAATCTGATGTTTTGTCAGCGCATCCACCACCGTCTCCACCAGATTCGATTGCTCAAACTGCAGTGCCGACAGGTTCACCGCTACCGACCAGTCCGGATGGCCCTGCAGATGCCACTGGCGCAGCTGACGACAGGCTTCATGGATCACCCAGTTGCCGATGTTGACAATCATGCCGGTCTTTTCCGCCATCGGCAGGAATTTATCGGGCGACAGCAGGCCGCGCTTCGGATGTTCCCAGCGCAGTAACGCCTCAAAACCGAGGATCGGGCCGCGCGGCGCACAATATTTTGGCTGATAGAACAGGCGCAGTTCGTCGTTATCCAGCGCATGCCAGAGATCGTTATTCAGCTGAAGCTGGCTCTGCGCCTGGATGTTCATAGAAGGCTGGAAGAAGGTGTAGCCGTTACGGCCATTATTTTTAGTGTGGTACATCGCTGCATCGGCGTTGAACATCAGTTCCCGCTCATCCACGCCATCGCCGGGATAGACGGCGATACCAAGACTCAGTGAGACCACCAGTTCGTAGCGTGAGATATTAAACGGACGCCCTGTTGCTTTAACCAGCTTATCAGCAATGGCCGCGGCATCGTTGGGATCGTCGATCTCCACCAGCAGCACAAACTCATCCCCGCCGAGCCGTGCCAGCGTGTAGTAGCCGGTCATCTGCTGACTCATCCGCTCGGTCACCCCGACCAGCAGACTGTCGCCGATGTGATGTCCGAAGGCGTCGTTAACTGCCTTAAACCCATCGAGATCCATAAACATCAGGGCAAACTGCGCCTGCTCACGGTTCGCTTTATTGATCGCCTGCTCCAGTCGATCTTCCAGCAGGATGCGGTTCGGCAACCGGGTCAGGTTGTCGTGCAGCGCCAGCTGAGCCAGCTCGCGATTCGCATCAGCCAGCGAACTGGCGAGAATCGAGGTACGCGCCTGCATCCGCGCATCCAGCATTGAGACCAGCAGGGTAATGCCCAGGATGGAGATGGTGACTACCGTGACCAGAATCGCCAGCCAGTTGCTGTTAACGCCCTGCCCGACCGGATGGCTGTGGACGGGAAACTCTGCCGCCATCATGCCGGTATAGTGCATGCCTGCAATCGCACAGCCCATGACCACAGAGGCGCCAATACGCAGTAGCGTGACCCGGCTGGTCTGCCCCTCACGCAGGTTAAACGCCAGCCACAGCGCCGCGCCCGAAGCGGCCAGAGCAATCGCCACCGACAGCGCCACCCAGCCCCATTGCCAGACGATACCGGGCGAGAACATCAGCGCCGCCATGCCGGTGTAGTGCATCGCCGCGACACCACTGCCGAGGATCAGCGCGCCGCCCGCCAGACGCGGCAAAGGCATATCCCCATTGCAGACCAGCCACAGTGCAAATATCGACGCGCAGACGGCGATGGCGGCGGAGAAAGCGGTGAGTCCGGCGTTGTAGCTCATGACCATCTCCATGTTCATCGACAGCATGCCAATAAAGTGCATTGCCCAGATGCCAATGCCCATGGAGAAACCACCGCCGAACAGCCAGACCAGCGCCACTTTGCCGGTAGAATGTACGACCCGTCCCGCCATATCTAAAGCGGTAAACGAAGCCAGCATCGCCACAAGAACGGAGACGATGACGATAAAAGTGTCGTATGAGGTCGCTAACATTGTGCATTCCCGCGAAAGCCGTGCTGGTGGTAGGGCAGAGGTTTTTTAAAATGTGTATTAGTTATCGGCATAGACCGGTAGTTAATGAGCCGCGCACCCTGCATCCTTTCCACTCATTGTGAGTGATGAAATCTATCGTCAGCCTCAGCCAGATACCGACGCCACTGGCTGTCGCAGTGCAGGAATACTGAACGCCTCAACCCGATCCGGAGGTGTGGGTTTACCCAGCAGATACCCCTGCAATGCATCAAAGCCCAGGCTGGTGAGCAGATGCTGCTGCTCTTCCGTCTCAACCCCTTCCGCCACCATGCGCAGGTTGAGACTCTGCGCCAGTGTCAGCATGGCGCTGACTACGGTCGCATCTTCACTGCCAGGTCGCAGACAGTTGATAAAGCTGCGATCAATCTTGAGTTCACTGGCATCCAGGTCTTTAAGATGTAACAGGTTGGCATAGCCAATGCCAAAGTTATCAATGGCGACGCTGACGCCCGCCTGTTGCAACTCACGAATCCGCTGCTGGCTGAAAGCGGGGTCGCGCATGGCAATCGCTTCGGTAATCTCCAGCATCAGCGCACTGCCTGAAAGCTGGTAACGCGCCAGCGTCTCGTTCAGCGTGCTGAGCAGATCACGCTGATGGAACTGCAATGCCGAGAGGTTCACCGAGACCGTCCACTCGCCGTGGCCCTGGCTGTGCCAGATCCTTAACTGACGGCATGCTTCCCCGATGACCCAGTTTCCCAGCGCTACAATCTGGCCGGTTTTTTCAGCGCGTGGCAGAAACAGCTCAGGCGTCAGCAGACCGCGCTGCGGATGCTGCCAGCGCAGCAGCGCCTCAAACCCCATCAGGCGTGTGCCGCCGGAACGGAATTTGGGCTGATAGAACAGCCGCATCTGCTGGCGATCGATCGCTTCCCATAAATCGTTGGCCAGCTCCAGCTGATGCTGCGTTGCCGCGCTCATAGCAGGTTCAAACAGGCACCAGCCGTTTCGTCCACTGTGTTTGGTGTGGTACATCGCCGCGTCGGCATTAAACAGCAGCTCCTGCCGGTTGCGACCATGCAGTGGAAAGATTGCAATACCTGCACTAAGTGAAACGTGCAGTACATAGCGGTCAAGTTCAAACGGCGTACCGATCACTTTAACCAGTTTTTGCGCCAGCTGCCGGGCCGGGTTGATGTCACACTCCGCCATCAGCACAAACTCATCCCCGCCCAGCCGCACCAGCAGCATAGTGTTACTGAGCTGACTGCGCAGCCGTTCCGCCACCGCCACCAATAACCGGTCACCGACATGATGCCCCCAGGTGTCATTGACCGCTTTGAAGCCATCCAGATCCATATAAATCACGGCAAAGCGATCTTCATTCAGCAGCGCCTGTTTGATGGCGAGATCAAGCTGCTGCTCCAGCATCACCCGGTTGGGCAGCGCGGTCAGGTTGTCATGCATCGCCAGCTGACGCAGCTCCTGGTTAGCGCGATTGAGCCGGGTTGCCAGCCGCGCGGCACGCATCTGAGCGTCCAGCATCGAACTCAGCAGAGTGATCCCCAGAATAATTAACGTAATCAGCGTGACCCATACCGCCAGTCCCGGATTACTGACGCCATACGGCTGCATTATGCTGCCGTGGCGGAACACCGCCGCCGCCATCCCCACATAGTGCATGCCCGCAATCGCGATCGCCATCACCAGTGAGGCCAGCCCACGCATCAGCAGCAGATGATGGTCACCCTGCCGCAGATGAAACGCCAGCCACAGCGCCACGCCTGAGGCCGCCAACGCAATCAGCACAGAGAGCGTCACCAGCAGCCTGTTCCACTCAGGTTGGGGATTAATCAGCAGAGCATACATACCGAGATAGTGCATCACTACCACACCCACGCCCAGGATCAGCGTACCGCGCAGCAGCCGCTGACGGGTGAGATGTAAACCGCTCACCGTCTGGCTGAAAGCACATATTGACGCCAGGATCGCCACCAGCAGCGAGAGGATCGTCAGCCGCGTGTCATAGCGCATCGTCATCGGCATCATCATCGCCAGCATCCCGATAAAATGCATTGCCCAGATGCCAATCCCCATTGTCGTGCCGCCCACCAGCAGCCAGAACCGCGCGCTCCAGCCATGGGAGACCGCCACCCGTCCGGCGGTATCCAGCGCTGTAAAAGAGGCAATAAACGCCACGATCAGCGAAACGCAGATCAGAACGCCATTCCAGGTGACAAGCAACATGTGCAACTCCTCACCACCCGCAGAAAAACAGGTGCTGTATAAAGTCAGGAAAGTAATCTTAAAAACACCCAACGGGTGAAAGTTAATAAACTCCGGTATTTCCTGACCCTGAAGACCGGGCAAAAAAGGCCCACGAACGCAGGCCATTAATGACCTGCATCTTATTTCCCGCCTGCTGAGTCTGCGGGTAAATCGTTATTATGTCTGATTGGTACAGGAACATATCACCGAAGCTGAAAGCAGGCCAGAGGCCGAAAAAACAAAGATGTTTGTTTTGCCGCCTCGCTTTTATGCCTTGCTGTAACTGGGTTATCGGCCAGAGAGGCCATTTGATTAACGAAAATTAAACGGCAGCGCTTCGCCTAACGCTTTAACTGATCTATAGTAAGTAAAACTGATATAAATCATAATCCTTAAGTCTAAGATTTTTCTTAAGACTGCGGCGCTGCCCGCCTTATTGTTTTTATTTCCTTACTTTGGGTTGAATCGTTAATAAACACCGGGTGAAAAAGCACTGACTCTCGATAATCCGTAAGGAAATATTATGAAACTCAAGCTTTTTCTGTTTGCCGCTGCAGGATTAACAGTTGCTGTTCCATCATTAACCCAGGCGGCGACGACCTCGGGAACCATCAATGCCACGTTAACGCTAACTACCGGTTGCCTGGTAAATGGTCAGTCAGCCACGGCGGGCGTTAACTTCGGTACCCTGAACTTTGGTAGCAGTGCTGCCACCTTTGATACCCTGAACGCCACCCTGGTCGGTGCAGCCGGTAACGGTATTTTTGTGCGCTGCACCACCGGTCAGGACTACAACGTGGTGGTCACCAGCAGCAATGCTGCGCCAGCCACTATCTATGGCACCGCCTCAACGTCGCCGCGTTATCTGATACTGGGATCGAATAATGCGCAGGGCATCGCCTATACCCTTTACAGTGACGCCTCCTTTACCACGGCGATCGCCAACAATACGCCTATCGCCGCCAGCGGTACCACCGATCCGACGCTGGGGACCAACTACGCCATCTATGGCCGGGTGGTCGGCGGCGGTTTTAACCCCCTGATCCCTGCCGGAACCTATACCGACACGATTAACGTTGCCGTGAACTATTAACTGCTGTCGCAGGTAAATACGGGTGGTTCTCTGGCGATCCTGCCTGACGATCGCATGCGGTGTGCTCCTGCTGACAGGGAGTATCAGCGCCTGGAGTCTGCCTACCAGCACCTTTCAGGTTACCGCGTCGATTGTGGCAGGCTGCGTGATATCCGGTACCAATACCGGCGTCTTTGGCACGCTTAATTTCGGTACGCAGTCTGGCGTGGCGGCGAATACCGTCAACGCCAGCTATCTGCAGAGCACCTCGATTAATCTCGCCTGTACGCCAGGCACCACGCTGAGCATGAGCATTAATCAGGGCAACAATTTCACCACGACCCGTAACCTGAAGCTGCCCAATTTCAGCAATACCGTTCCCTACACGCTCTTTAGCAACGCCAGCCGCACCACGGTGATCCCGGTCAATCAGGCGGTGCCGTTGAGTTATAGCAATGCCAATAACATTACGCTGCCGATCTACGGTCAGCTACAACTGCCCGGCACTGCGCGCGCCGGCGTTTATACCGACACGCTGACCGTCACCCTGAGCTGGTGAGGTGATAGAAAACAAGGATATGATCATGAAGCCACTGCGCGCTCTGTTGCTGCTGCTAAGTTCCACCCTGCTCTCCCCGGCCTTCGCCGCGAATTCGGTCATGATCTGGCCCATCGATCCCGCCATTAATCCTGAAGAGAAAGCCAGCGAACTCTGGCTGGAGAATCGCGGTAACAGCACCACCATGATGCAGATCCGCGTCTTCAGCTGGCAGCAGAACAATGGCCAGGAGCAGTATCAGACTCAGCAGCAGGTGGTCGCCAGCCCGCCGATGGTGCGGATGGAACCGGGCCAGAAACAGCTGGTCAGGCTGATTAAACAGACGCCGCCTGCGGCCGGTAAAGAGCTGGCCTATCGGGTGGTGCTGGATGAGATCCCGACCCCGCGTAATCCCGGCGAGAATCAGGCCGGGCTGACCTTCCAGATGCGCTATTCGGTGCCGCTGTTTGTTTATGGCACCGGGCTGAACACAGACAGCGCTCGCCCGGCTCTGCGCTGGCAACAGATTAGCGAGGGCGGCAGGCGCTGGCTCCAGTTAACCAACAGCGGCAGCGGTCACGCCCGGTTGAGCAATGTGGCGATTGGCGGTCGCAAACTGGGCGAAGGATTATACGGGTATGTGCTGGCTGACAGCTATCACCGCTGGCCGCTCTCCTCGCCGGTAAGCGGCGAGCTCACCGCAGAGGTTAACAAGAGCCCGTGGCGCAGCGCCGCCAATAAGTAAGCGCTGAATGAGACCGTTTTCTCTGCATCCCTGCGGGCTGGCCGTGGCCAGCGTGATTTACGCCCTTACGCCGGATCCTGTGCTGGCGGAGACTTACTCATCCCTGCCCCCGCCACCCAGCCTGCAGACCAGCGGCAGCGGTCAGCGTTATATGCTGGAGCTGGTGATTAATCAGCAGGAGAACGGCAATATTGTGCCGGTAGAGCAGCGCGACGGTCATTTCTGGATTCGCAGCGGCGATCTGCAGCGTGCCGGCCTGCCAGCGGATAAGCTGGGCCAGCAGCCGCAGGTCGATGTCAGCAGGCTGCAACCCATCAAAGTGGAGTATGACGCTGCGCGACAGCGTCTGCTGCTGACCGTACCGCCTGAGTGGCTGCCCGGTCAGGTCATTGGCGAGGCGAAGAACGGGCCCCGCTATCCGGGCCGTACCAGCAGCGGCGCGCTGATTAATTATGATCTTTACGCCAGCCGCACGGATAACATTGGCTCCCGCCTGTCCGCCTGGAACGAACTGCGGCTGTTTGGTGATGCCGGTCATTTCTCCACTAACGGCGTCTGGCAACAGCAGCTGGAAGGCAGTACGACTTATCAGGATGATGGCTATATCCGCTACGACACCTGGTGGAGCAATGAAGATGAGAACACGGCGGTAAGCTGGCGGGTCGGGGATCTGATCACCGATTCGCTGGCCTGGAGCAGCAGTGTGCGGCTCGGCGGCATCCGCGTCGGCCGCGACTTCAGCGTCCGTCCCGATCTGGTAACCTATCCGCTGCCCGCCTTTTCCGGTCAGGCCGCCGTGCCTTCCACCGTCGATCTCTTTATCAACGGCTATCGTTCCAGCCAGGCAAACGTGCAGCCTGGCCCCTGGTCGATGACCAATGTGCCGTTTGTTAACGGCGCGGGTGATGCCGTGATCACCACCACAGATGCGGTTGGCCGCCGCGTCACCACCACCATGCCGTTTTACGTCTCCAGTAACCTGCTGAAATCGGGGCTGTCGGACTACGCCTTCTCTGCCGGGGCAATCCGCGAAAACTACGGCATAAAGAATTTCGATTATGGTGAGGCCGCGGCCAGTGGCTCTTATCGTTACGGTATGACCGACTGGCTGACGCTGGAGAGCCACGCCGAAGGCAGCGAAACGCTGGCAATGGGTGGGCTGGGTGGTCAGCTGCGCGTCGGCAGTTGGGGCGTGGTCAACGGCGCGGTGGCGCAAAGTCAGCTCGATGGGGAGAGCGGCAGGCAATATAGCTGGGGATATCAATACAACAACCGCTGGTTCAACATCGGCACGCAGCAGACCCAGCGCAGCAGCGACTTCGGCAATCTGGCGCTGGTCGGCAGCCGTGCCGGTAGTCAGGCGGATAGCCGCTACGCACTCTCACGCCGCAGTGCGCAGTACAGCGCCAGCGTCTCACTGAATCGCTTTGGCAGCGTTGGTGCCGCCTTCATCGACATCACCGACGGTCAGGGCGATCGCACCCGGCTATGGAACCTTTCGTGGAGTAAAAATCTTTGGGGTAACAGCAGTCTGTATGTCTCGGCCAGCCGCGATCAGGAAGAGAAGAGCTGGACCGGTGCCATCTCGCTGGTGATCCCGTTTGGCGAACAGGGCAGCGTTGCCCTCAGCACCGAACGCGATCAGCGTGGCCGCGACAGTCAGCGCGTTTATGCCTCCAGCGCCATGCCCAGC
Organism: Pantoea sp. XY16; assembly: GCF_025153065.1. Taxonomy (NCBI): domain Bacteria; kingdom Pseudomonadati; phylum Pseudomonadota; class Gammaproteobacteria; order Enterobacterales; family Erwiniaceae; genus Pantoea; species Pantoea sp. XY16. Next base: position 61,135 of record NZ_JANZNP010000010.1, read on the forward strand.
GACGGCGGGTTCGCCTGGGATGCCTCGTGGGCGAATCAGAGCGGAGACAGCGGCGATTATCGTCAGGGCAGTCTGCGCTATCGCAACAACCAGATTGATACCTCAGCGGGCTTCTATGGCGATGATGACAACCTCACGCAATGGGCCGATCTCTCGGGTGCGCTGGTGTTAATGGATAACAGCGTCTTTGCCGCTAACGCCATCAACGACGCCTTTGTGCTGGTGAAAACAAGCTATCCCGACGTGAACGTGCGCTATGAAAATCAGTCGATGGGACGCACCAATCAACAGGGCTATCTGCTGGTGCCCGCCATCAGCAGCTATTACCCGGCCAAATATGATATCGACACCCTCGACCTGCCGGCAGATATGACCACGCCGCGGGTTGAGCAGCGCTTTGCGGTGAAACGCCAGAGCGGCTACCTCCTCAACTTCCCGGTGGAGAAACTGCGCGCCGCCAGCGTAATCCTGGTTGATGCGCAGGGCCAGCCGCTGCCGGTCTCAAGCCTTGTACAGCGGCCTGACCATCCCACCGGATATGTCGGCTGGGATGGTATCGTCTGGATGGAAGATCTTACCGCCAGCAACCCGATCGAAGTGGTGACGCCCGATGGTCGCCGCTGCGAAACCGAACTGCATATCGCCAGCGGTCAGCCGCAGGCGCTGAAAACCTATGGCCCCCTGACCTGCGCGCTGCCGGCTCCAGTTGCAGGTAGCGCCGCCGCGCCTGCTGAACCTTTTACGTCCGGAAACCCACTATGATGAGATCTCTGTTACTGGCTGGTCTGCTGCTGTTACTGCCATCGCTGGGTTACGCAGCCTGTACCCTGCCCGCCTCCACAGCGAGCTTTGGTTCGGTCACCACCTTTGTAGCGAATACCACCGTCAGTTCGGTCACCACCAACGCCAACGTCAACTGTGGCTCCGGCTCGTCGCTGTCGCTGCTAGGCAATAACCAGATAACCTTTCAGCTGACCGGCGCAACCAATAGCAACGGCACGCGCGGTACGCTGAAACGCAGCGGTGATACCGGCAGTGATAATGTGCCGGTGCGGCTCTGCACCGACACGGCCTGCGCTACTGAACTGACGATTGGCGGCACGCCGTTTGTCTATGGTTCGCAGACCCTGATCAACCTGGCGGGCTTGCTGGGCAGCCTTAACTTCGCCATCCCGGTCTATCTGCGCACCGTTTCCGGACAGGTGGTCGCCGCCGGAACCTATCAGGTGACGCTGAACATGGCGGTGACCTATCGCATCTGCACCAGCGTCGGGGTGGGCAATCTCTGCTTAAGTGAGCAGACCGGTAGCGGCGTAATTCCGATTAACATCACCGCTATCCTGACCAATGACTGTACGACGATCACCTCGCCCAATATCAGCTTTGGCAGCGCGCCGCTGGTCGGCAGCTTCTCCGCCGTCTCGCAGACCATCAACGTATTGTGCAGCAAAGGCAGCACCTATACCGTCGGGCTGAGCAATGGCAGCTATGCGGCGGGTAGCGTCAGGAATATGGCAAGCGGCGCGAATCGGCTGAGCTATGAAATTTATAAAAGTACCACCAGCAATCGCTGGGGATCGGCAGGCACGGAACGCTGGAGCAGTACCACCTCGACGGCGGTATCCACGGATGGACTGACGCGCGGCTTTAACTACACCGCGCGCATCCTGACCACGCAGAACACGCCGCCTGCCGGTAACTACAGCGACAGCGTGGTGGTCGATTTGTCGTTTTAGAGTGAAGCACTGACCGGCGTAGCGCTGTGACGGGTCTGATACTGCTTCACCATCCGGCCAATCAGCAACGTGCCGATCAACCCACAGACTGCGGCAAAGGTCAGCCAGACGCCCGGCATCGCTTTGTCACCGGTTGCATGGATCAGATAGCTGGAGATGGCAGGCGTGAAACCGCCAAACAGCGCCGTCGCCAGGCTATAGGCCATGGAGAAACCGGCGGCGCGCACCTCAGCAGGCATAATCTCCGCCAGATAGACCACCATCGCACCGTTGTAGCTGGCATAAAGAAACGACAGCCACAGTTCCGCTTCCAGCAGATGAGCGAAGCTGGCCGATCCCACCAGCCAATGCAGTACCGGCCAGGTAGTCACAATCATCAGCAGGGTAAAGATGATCAGCAGCGGACGACGACCGACGCGATCCGACAGCGCGCCCATCAGCGGTAGCCAGAAGAGGTTTGAGACACCGACGCAGAGGGTGACCAGAAACGCCTGTTTGTCGCTCATCATCAGCACGGTTTTACCAAAGGTCGGGGTAAAGGCAGTGATCATGTAGAACATTACCGTGGTGGTGACCACCATCAGCATACCCGCCAGCACCAGCGCCCAGTTACTGGCAACTGAGCGCATGATTTCCGTCATGCTCGGGTGATGTTTACGTTTGCTGAACGCTTCGGTCTCCTCCAGCATCCGGCGGATGTAGAACAGGAATGGCACAATCAGACAGCCGACCACAAACGGGATACGCCAGCCCCACTCCGTCACCGCCTCTTTCGCCAGCAGATGATTCAGCATCAGGCCCAGCAGCGCGGCAAAAATAACCGCAATCTGCTGACTGCCCGACTGCCAGCTGACGAAAAAGCCTTTACGACCTTTCGGCGCGACTTCCGCCAGATAGACCGACACGCCACCCAGCTCGACGCCTGCCGAGAAGCCCTGCAACAGGCGTCCCAGCAGGATCAGAATCGGTGCCGCCGCGCCCAGCGTGGCGTAGCCTGGCACCAGCGCAATGGTCAGGGTACCCATCGCCATCAGGCCCAGCGTCAGCAACAAGCCTTTACGACGACCGTGATGGTCGATGTAGGCACCCAGAATGATCGCCCCCAGCGGGCGCATCAGGAAACCAGCACCAAAGGTCATCAGGGTGAGCATCAGGGAAGCAAACGGGTCATCACCGGGAAAGAAAGTTTTGGCAATGGCGGTGGCGTAATAGCCAAACACCATAAAATCGTACATCTCCAGAAAGTTACCACTGGTGACGTTAAAGATGGTTCGGGCCGCACTTTTCGGCGGCTTTTGTAAAGACGGGGTGTGACTCATGACGGCTTCCTGTTGTTTTTTAGCCGTTTTAGCCTGACTAAGGCGAGATTAATGTGACCTGGCTCACCATTGCACTTTACAATTCTGTGTACATGAGTAACAACCAATTAACAATTCAAATCAGGCAGCATAAATGATCCGCCTGGCCGCCGATCTGCCTGATTTTATCTGGCTGAAGCGCGGCCATAAAAAAAGGCGACCTTAACAGTCGCCTTTTCATTGTGCCGGATAACCCGCTATTTCTTCACAGTTTCCATGCCCATCAGACCAATTTTCAGGTAGCCCGCCGTGCGCAGCTTATCCATCACGCTCATCAGCGTTTCATAATCTACCGACTTGTCTGCCTGGAAGAAAATGGTGGTCTCTTTGTTGCCCTGCGTCTGGCTGGTCAGCACGTTAACCAGCGAATCCGGCGTGACCTGATCGTTACCCACGTAAAGCTGCTTATCCGCTTTAATCGACAGATAGACCGGCTTTTCCGGCCGCGGTTGCGGCGCGCTGGTGGACGCGGGCAGATTAACGCGCACATCAACCGTGGCCAGTGGCGCGGCCACCATAAAGATGATCAACAGCACCAGCATGACGTCGATAAACGGCGTCACGTTGATCTCATGCATTTCACCATCGGTTTCCAGATCGTCGTTTAATCGCATGGCCATAACAACTTACCCTAAGCGCAGTTTCTGGGCGGTCGCAGGACGCGGAACTTCTTTGGCAACGGTGCCCAGGTCGATATCACGACTCTGCAGCAGCATCACCTGAGCAGCGACATCCCCCAGCGAGGCTTTGTAGTTGGCGATCATGCGGGCAAAAACGTTATAGATGACGACGGCCGGGATCGCAGCGACCAGGCCAATCGCAGTCGCCAGCAGCGCTTCGGCAATACCCGGTGCCACCACCGCAAGGTTAGTGGTCTGGGTTTTCGCGATGCCGATAAAGCTGTTCATGATGCCCCAGACGGTGCCAAACAGGCCGATAAAGGGTGCGACAGACCCGATAGTCGCCAGGAAGCCATTGCCCCGTCCTGCATGGCGGCTGAAGGCGGCGACACGGCGCTCAAGACGGAAACTGGTGCGATCTTTAATGCCGTTGGTATCTTCCACACCCGCCGACAGTTCAAGTTCATTTTGCGCATCGTTCAGCAGCACCACACTGTGGCTGTGCCCGGTAAACGACTGGGCAATGCGGGCGGCGTCATTCAGATTGCGGGCTTCGCCCAGTGCCAGTTGCTCACGCTTAAGGCGACGCTTAGCCGCGCTAAGTTCGGCATATTTGCCGAAGAAGATCGCCCAGGTCACCACTGAGGCCAATAACAGGCCAATCATGACCACCTTTACCACGATATCGGCATGTTGATACATGCCCCAAACGGAGAGGTCCGTTTGCATCAAATCACTGGCTACCACGCTGCTTCTCCAACTTCTGATTCAGGGATGCGAAACAAGCGCAAATAATAGCAAAATGGTGGCGAATTGATAGTAGTTCTCATTAGTATTTACAAAGCTGATCTGCGCTATTGACCTGTTGTTGAGCGGGTTCAGGCACGGCTTGTGAGGATGTTTCGAAAATGTGAAGCTGCATGAAAATTTATTAAAACAACGTTTCAAAATGTGACGGAATTCATTCAATCAGCATTGCTACATTTTACTCAGACGCGTTTTCACTATGCTGGCTCCTCACGGCCCTCTGCAGTTAGCCCAGACTGCAGGCCGTCTTACCTCTGCGGGAGACAATATAATGAGAATGATGAAAACATGCGTAGCCAGTGCCCTGGCGGCGATGATAGCGAGCGCCACCGCCACGGCACAGGTGATTAAAGTGGCTGAAGTACAGCCTGCCGGTTATCCCACCGTGGTCGCCCTGCAACACATGGGCGACAAACTGAAACAGGCCACCGATGGACGGCTGGAGATGAAGCTCTACGCCGGTGGCGTACTGGGCGATGAAGATCAGACGCTGCAACAGGTGCAGCTGGGTGCCATCGATATGATCCGCGTCTCGCTGGCGCCGGTCACCTCGATTGCCCCGGAAACCAGCGTGCTGACCCTGCCCTACGTTTTCCGCGACGTTGATCACATGCACAAAGTGCTGGATGGCGAGATAGGCCGCGAGATCGCCGACAAGTTCGACAACGATCCCAACGCCCGCATGGTGTTCCTGGGCTGGACCGATGCCGGTGAGCGCAACATGATCACTAAGAAGCCGCTGGCGAAGCCGGAGGATCTTAAGGGCATGAAGATCCGGGTGCAGAATAGCGCCATCTCGCTGGCGACGCTGAAAGCGATGGGCGCGAATCCGGTGGCGATGGGCGTCAGTGAAGTGTTCAGTGCGATGCAGACTGGCGTGGTCGATGGCACCGAGAACAACCCACCGACCTTTGTCGCTCATAACTACATGCCGGTTGCGAAGTATTACACCCTCAGCGGCCACTTTATCCAGCCAGAGATGATCCTGTTTTCAAAACGCGCCTGGGATCGCCTGAAACCCGAAGATCAGGCACTGCTGAAAAAGCTCGGCAAAGAAGCACAGGATGAGGAGCGTCAGCTCTGGGCGACCTATACCGAAGAGTCGATCGCCAAAATGAAGGCGGGCGGCGTCACCTTCCAGCAGACTGACCGTGACTATTTCGTCAAAGCGACTCAGCCAGTACGCGATCAGTTTGGCGGCAAATATCAGGATCTGATGACCCGGATTGCTGAGGTGAAATAACCCTTCCCGCGCCACACTGCCGTGTGGCGTGCTTAATCAGGTATCAATTATGTCTGCTTATACGCGTCTGATGGATGGGCTTTATCTGCTCTGCATGCTGGTGGCCGCCGTGGCGCTGTTGATCATGGTAACGGTCATCCCGATTGGGATCTTCGCCCGTTACGTGATGAACGGCGCGCTCTCCTGGCCGGAGCCGGTTGCCATTATCTGCATGATTATTTTTACCTTTATCGGCGCGCCGGTGGGTCTGCGCGCCGGAACCCATATCTGTGTATCGATGGTCACTGACCGCCTGTCGCCTGCCCGGCAGCGCCTCATGCTGCGCGTCAGCGATCTGCTGATGATTATCACCTGCCTGGTGATCTTCCAGGCCAGTTACAGCCTGTGCGAAGCGATGTGGGTTCAGACCCTCGCGTCACTTCCAGCGGTGACCTATGGCGAGATGTATCTGCCAATCCCGATTGGCGCGATCTTCACCCTGCTGTTTGTTGTTGAGCGCCTGCTGAGCGGCGATCAGAGCCAGCGGCCGATTGTCACGCTGGGCGGCACCCACTAACGCGGAGCAGAAAAATGGATGCATTGATCTTGATAGGCAGTTTGCTGGTGTTGCTGATGGTGGGCTTTCCGGTCGCCTTTGCGGTGGGACTGAGCGCCTTTATCGGGGCCTGGTGGATCGACCTGCCGCTGGAGGCGGTGGTGATTCAGGTGACCAACGGGATTAACAAATTTTCCCTGCTGACCATTCCGTTCTTTATCCTCGCGGGCGCGATTATGGCCGAGGGCGGCATCGCCCGCCGGCTGGTCAACTTCGCCTATATCTTTGTCGGCTTTATTCGCGGCGGGCTGTCGCTGGTTAATATCGTCGCTTCAACGTTCTTTGGCGCTATCTCCGGTTCGTCGGTGGCGGATACCGCCTCCATTGGTTCGGTAATGATCCCGCAGATGGAGGAGAAAGGCTATCCGCGTGACTTCGCCGCGGCGGTGACCGCCAGCGGTTCGGTACAGGCGGTGCTGACGCCCCCCAGCCACAACTCAGTCATCTACTCGCTGGCGACCGGCGGCATGGTCACCATCTCCTCGCTGTTTGTTGCCGGGATCTTCCCTGGCCTGCTGCTCGGCGGATGCCTGATGGTGATGTGTCTGGGCTTTGCCCATAAACGCGGTTATCCCAAAGGCGAGCGTATTCCGTTTCGTCAGGCGCTGAAGATTTTCTTCGACGCGTTCTGGGGTCTGTTTACGGTCGTGATCATCATAGGGGGGATCCTCTCCGGCATCTTTACCGCCTCGGAATCCGCTGCGATTGCCTGTATCTGGGCCTTCTTTGTCACCATGTTCATCTATCGCGACTTTAAATGGAGCCAGCTGCATATCCTGCTGTTCCGCACCATTAAAACCGTCACCATCGTGATGGTACTGATCGCTTTCGCAGCCGGGTTCGGCGCAGTGATGACCTTTATGCAGCTGCCGACCATTATTACTGAGGCGTTCACCAGCCTCTCCGATAACAAATATGTGATCCTGATGTGCATCAACATCCTGCTGCTGGTCGTAGGAACGCTGATGGATATGGCGCCGCTGATTCTGATCCTGACGCCGGTGCTGCTGCCGGTAGCCACCGCGCTGGGGGTCGATCCGGTTCACTTTGGCATGATCATGCTGACTAATCTGGGCATCGGACTGATTACGCCGCCGGTCGGCACCGTGCTGTTTGTGGCCAGCGCGGTGAGTAAGCAGAAGATTGAGCAGGTCGTCGGGGCGATGCTGCCGTTCTACGGCATGCTGTTCCTGGTGCTGATGCTGATTACTTATATTCCCGCTATTTCACTCTGGTTGCCGCGCCTGATGGGCGTCATGTAAGGCAATGGAAACCGGCTCGCTTGCGGGTCTCAGACTGCTGACAAACTCGAATCAGGGTGCAACTGGCAGCGATGGATTAGCTCAACAGGCAGGGAACACGGTCAGAGGAGGAAAGCGGCCCGCCGCCCGGAAAAAAACGCCGGGAGCGTTTTTGAACAACGCAACGCGTTGGCCCGGCAACGGGCCGAGCGAGCCAGGGATTGGCGTAAGCGCCTTTCCGGTCTGACCGGGTTTCCTGCACTGGCTCGGTCTCACAGCTAACCGGGCCACACTTAGTCATCAATCTCCGGCCCGCTCGCGAGCCGGTTTTTTTCCTGCGACGCACTCTGATAATCACCATTGAGTCTCAACCCTGCTGGCCGTTTCGTGATAACGTGAGGGCTTAGTCTGAAGCGGTAAAGGCGACTCATGACCACCAGAAAAATTGATACCACGCTCGTCAGTGCGGGACGCAGCAAGCGTTATACCCAGGGCTCGGTGAACAGCGTCATTCAGCGCGCCTCTTCGCTGGTTTTTGATACGGTTGCGGAGAAAAAACGCGCCACCGCAGGTCGGGCAAAAGGCGAACTTTTTTATGGCCGTCGCGGCACCCTGACGCACTTTGCACTGCAGGATGCGATGACCGAGCTGGAAGGCGGCGCAGGCTGTGTGCTCTATCCCTGCGGCGCAGCGGCCGTCGCGAACGCGATTCTGGCATTTGTCGAGGCGGGCGACCACGTACTGATGAGCGGCGCGGTCTATGAACCGACACAGGACTTCTGTACAAAAATTCTCGCTAAGCTGCAGGTTTCCACCGGCTGGTTCGATCACTGCATCGGCAGTGAAATCGGTGAGCGGGTGCAGCCCAACACCCGTGTTGTCTTCCTGGAATCGCCTGCTTCGATAACGATGGAAGTGCAGGATATTCCGGCGATTGTGGCAGCGGTACGCGCTAAAGCGCCCGAGGCGATCATCATGATCGACAACACCTGGGCGGCCGGTATTCTGTTTAACGCGCTGGCGCACGGTATCGACATTTCGATTCAGGCTGGCACCAAATATCTGATTGGTCACAGCGATGCGATGATCGGCACGGCGGTCGCCAATGCGCGCTGTATCGACCAGTTGCGTGAGAACTCTTACCTGATGGGCCAGATGGTGGATGCCGATACCGCCTACATGGCGAGTCGCGGTCTGCGTACGCTGGGTACCCGTCTGCGTCAGCATGAAGAGAGTGCGATTCAGGTGGCAGAGTGGCTGGCGGCGCGCCCGGAAGTGGCACGAGTGAATCACCCGGCACTGGCGCAAAGCAAAGGTCATGCGTTCTGGCAGCGCGATTTTAACGGTAGCAGCGGCCTCTTCTCGTTCATCCTGCAGGAAAAATTAAGCGCGCCCCAACTGGCGGAATATCTCGATCACTTCCATCATTTCAGCATGGCTTACTCCTGGGGCGGTTATGAATCGCTGATCCTGGCGAATCAGCCGGAAGAGCTGGCAGAGATTCGTCCGGCGGGCGGTGTGGATTTCACCGGCACGCTGGTGCGGCTGCATATTGGTCTGGAGCACGTTGATGATCTGCTGGCTGACCTGGAGGCCGGTTTTTCACGCCTGACGCGCTAAGTCAGATAAACAGAAAGTAAACAGAAGATAAACCACGTAGCGGTGGCCCGCAGAGTTTGCCGGGCACCGGCTCATTTGTTGTTAAAATTTATCCCGCATCGTTCAGGTTATCAGTGAAATCACTGCGCTGTCTGAACGCAGACGGATTGTTCCTTGTGACGTGATGGAATCGCTAATGGGTGTTTTACACGAGATTGTCCAGGCGCTCTGGCATCAGGATTTTGCCGCACTGGCAAATCCGGATGTAGTGTGGGTGGTATACGGCGTAATGTTCCTGACGCTGTTTCTGGAAAATGGTCTGTTGCCCGCCTCTTTCCTGCCAGGCGACAGCCTGCTGCTGCTGGCCGGGGCGATGGTGGCCAAAGGGGTGATGGATTTTGTGCCGACAATGGTGATTCTCACGACCGCTGCCAGCCTGGGCTGCTGGCTGAGCTATCTGCAGGGCCGCTGGCTGGGGAATACCCGGCTGGTGAAGAGCTGGCTGATGCATCTGCCGGCACAGTATCACCAGCGCGCCTGGAATATGTTTAACCGTCACGGGCTGATGGCGCTGCTGGTCGGCCGTTTTCTCGCCTTTATCCGCACGATCCTGCCGACTATGGCGGGCATTGCAGGCTTACAGAATGGCCGCTTTCAGCTGTTTAACTGGCTCAGCGGCGTGCTGTGGGTCGGCATTGTCGTTGCCTTTGGCTATGGCATCAGTCAGGTGCCGTTTATCAAGCGTCATGAAGATCAGGTGATGGCGATCCTGATGATACTGCCGATGGTGTTGCTGGTGCTCGGCCTGTCCGGCAGCATTGTGGTGATCTGGAAAAAGCGTCGCCAGAAACGCGCCTGACGCGCATCTGGCTTTCGGATCCGCCGCCACTCAGGCGGACGGATCCGCTACCGTCTGCCTGACACGACTCACCTCTTCCCCCGGCGTCACGCCGAAATAGCGTTTAAACTCCCGCGAAAATTGTGAAGGGCTTTCATAGCCCACCCGCACCGCCGCCGCACTCGCCTTTAGTCCATCGTGCAGCATCAGCAGTCGCGCCTGATGCAGGCGATAGCGCTTGAGATACTGCAACGGCGAGGTCTGCGTCACCGCTTTGAAGTTATGGTGAAAGGCTGAGACGCTCATGTTCACTTCTGCTGCCAGCGCATCAACGCTGAGGTTTTCCGCATAGTGATTCTCAATCCGTCGCAGGGCACGCGCGATCAGGCTGAACTGCGTCTGTCGGCTCACCAGCGAAAGCAGCGCGCCGCCGATCGGACCGGTCAGCACATAGTAAATAATTTCACGCACGATGTGCGGCCCCAGAACGCGCGCATCGCGCGGCTGGGTCATCACATCCAGCAGCCGCTCCGCGGCGCACAGCATCGGTTCCGTCAGCCACGCCGAGTGGATACCCGAAGTCTGCGGCTGAGGCTGAAACTGATCGTCGTCGCCGATTTCAATCAGCAGATCCTGCAGGCTGGCGGTATCAACCCTGAGACACAGCCCGGCAATCGGTATTTCCGGCGAGGCCCAGGTTTCGCACTCCACCGGCAGCGGCACGGTCAGCATCAGGTATTTGCTGGCGTCATACTGAAACACGGTGCTGCCGAGATAGCCGGTTTTGCTGCCCTGAAACAGGATAACAATGCCGGGCTGATACATCATCGGCGTACGGGGACGATATTGATTAGCATAAATCAGTGACACATTTTCGACCGGGCAAAGACGGTCGCGACCATGAGTCATTAAGGTGACTACCTGCTGTGCCAGCCGGTGACAGAGTGCATCGTGCGCCATAGCGACTCCTTTTCGGACAAAAAGCCAGTGTGCCGCGCGAATGCCTGAACCGCCAGCAGCCTGGAGAATCAGGCAAGAAATTTACCGGATCGGGCAGAAGAACAGACCTGCTGTTGTTGCTGACGCTGAGCAGGCTGAAAATTGTTGGCTAGACTTAAGCACAGTGAATTCTCACGGGTTAACCGCAACGGAAAGGAGCAACTATGGCAGACCAACCCATTATCAAACTGCGCGATGGCAATATGATGCCGCAACTCGGACTCGGTGTCTGGCAGGCCAGCATCGAAGATGCGCGTCATGCGGTGCTGAAAGCGCTTGAGGTCGGCTATCGCTCAATCGATACCGCCGCCGCCTATAAGAATGAAGAGGCGATTGGCCAGGCTCTGCAGGAAACCGATGTGCCGCGCGAAGAGATTTTCGTGACCACCAAACTGTGGAACGACGATCAGCAGAATGTTCAGCAGGCGATGGAAACCAGCCTGGAGAAACTCAAACTGGAGCAGGTCGATCTCTATCTGATGCACTGGCCGTGCCCGGAAAAAGACCACTACGTTGATGCCTGGAAGAAGATGATCGAATTGCAGCAGCAGGGGCTGACCAAAAGCATCGGCGTCTGTAACTTCCATGAAGCGCACCTGAAGCGTCTGCTGGATGAAACCGGTGTGACGCCGGTCGTGAACCAGATTGAGCTGCACCCGATGCTACAGCAGCGTACGCTGCATGCGTGGAACGCGCTGCACCAGATCCAGACCGAATCCTGGAGTCCGCTGGCACAGGGCGGCAAAGGCGTTTTTGATCAGGAGATCATTAAGTCGCTGGCGAAGAAATATGGTAAGACCCCGGCGCAGATCGTGATCCGCTGGCATCTGGATAGCGGTCTGGTGGTGATTCCGAAGTCGGTGACGCCAGCACGTATCGAAGAGAACTTTAAGGTGTTCGACTTCCGTCTGGATAAGCATGAAGTGAGTGATATTGCGAAACTGGACAGCGGTAATCGTCTGGGGCCGGATCCGGACACTTTTAACTGACGTGAAGGTGACCTTAACCGCTCTGCCCTGCCGTTTACGGGCAGAGGGGGCTTAATGCGGTCAGGCGGGTTCTCCCTGCCTGACCGCGCTGTTATGCAGTGGGCTGCACCACCAGCTGACCCGCCGTACCGCGGTCGGCCAGTTCCAGGGTCTGACTGTGGTAGACAAACGGGAAGTGATCTGACGAACTTTGCGGGAAGCTGACCATCAGTTCCACGCTGCCATCGACCCACACCGTATCTTTCCAGCCACGATCTTCGCCCATCGGCTGTGCGCCATTCACACTTTTAATCAGGAACATAACGCCCTGAATATGCAGCGACTGTGGCCGATCGGCGTGCAGGATCCAGCGCTCAAAGGTGCCCTGCTGCGCAGTGGTGTCAATGCGGTTCATATCCCAGAGCGCGCCGTTGATGCCCGGCATGCTGTCACCGATGCGGAATTCGCGGGTGCGCACCGCCACCCCATCCAGAATCTGGTCGGCCAGCAGCCGCATCGGGAGATTATCCGTCACCAGCGGCAGTAAGCCGGTTGGGCGCAGCGTCAGGATCAGGGTGGAGGTCAGAATAGAAGATGGCTCAAAGAAACCGCGCAGCCGATCCATAATGCCTGCCGCCGTTCCCGCCGTAATCGACACTTCATCGCCCTGCGACATATCCACCAGCACTTCGCGACGTTCGCCCGGCGCCAGTGACAGACGCTGCACCGCAACCGGCGCAGGCAGATAGCCCTGATCGCTGGCAATCACCATAAACGGACGATTATCGCTGAGCACCATCTGATAGCGTCGCGCATTCGAGGCGTTCAGCAGACGCAGGCGTACCCAGCCGCGTGACACCTCAACATACGGATTGCGTACCCCATTCACCAGCAGCGTATCACCCAGGAAACCACCATCCTGCGGCGGATCATAGACCGGCGTGGCAAAGTTATCGAGCCGCTTGTCCTGAATGATGATGGGGAAGTCATCGACGCCGTAATGCTTCGGCAGCGGCAGCTGTTTACCGATGTCATCTTCCACCAGCCACATACCCGCCAGACCGTTATAGATATGCGGCGCCATGCGGTTTGGGGTATTGGCGTGATACCAGCAGGTTGAGGCCGCCTGACGAATCGGCAGTACCGGCGACCAGTCGACACCGGCCGACATCATACGTGGCGCGCCACCCATTAATGCACCCGGCAGCTGTAAACCGCTGACGGTCATGGAGACGGACTCATTCAGCCGGTTGCTGTAGATCAGCTTTACGTCGTCACCGCTGTAAACCCGGACGGTCGGGCCAAGATAGAGGCCATTGATACCCCACACCGGCACTTTGTTATTGTCGCCATTAAATGACCAGTGGCTGCGCTGCATCGTCAGGAACAGCGGCTGGCCGCGACGGGATTCCAGCAACGGCGGAACCGGAAGCGGTGTATCGCCATTGGCTGAAGAGGCGGCATGTGCCGCATGAGGGAGTAAACTGGCGCTAAGCGCCGCTCCGGCAGAAAGCTGGATGAACTGACGTCTGCTGAAAGACATAAAACTTCTGACCCTTTACGCGTGGCGCTAAGCGCCGACCCTGTTTTTATTGATCTGTTTTTGCTGTGCTGCGTTCACGGCGAGCCGGATAAGGCCCGCCGCGCGGCATCCATGCAGGATAGTTCGGCGAATGACTCGCCGGTCAGATTTTTCCGTTTTTTTCGCGTTCTGCGACTTCGGCGTTGAGTTCTTCCAGCTTCGCCGCCATCAGTTCGCGACAGTGGGTAGCCAGCTTACGCACCGACGAAGACTCGAATGCTTTTACATCAACCGGCGGCAGCATCTCAACAATAACCAGCCCGTTGTTCCAGCGGTTGAGATCGATCTTGCCATGGGTATTGGAGACCACAATCGGAATGATCGGCACGCCCGCCGCCACGGCAGCGTGGAAGGCACCAGTTTTAAACGGCAGCAGGCCACGGCCACGGCTGCGCGTTCCCTCAGGGAACATCCAGATGGAGATGCGCTTGCGGTTAAACTGATCCACCAGCTCACCGATGGTGCCGCGCGCTTTCGCCCGGTCATCGCGGTCAATCAGCAGGTTGCCGGTCAGCCAGTAGAGCAGGCCAAAAAACGGCACCCACAGCAGGCTCTTCTTGCCCACGGTTACCGTATAGGGCTGCACCATTTTAGCCGCGGTGACCATGTCGTAGTTGTTCTGATGGTTGGCGATATAAATCGCATTACCATAATTCTCTGCGCCTTCCGGTTTGCGCAGATCGACTTTGAGACCAAACACCGTCGATAATTTGCCGAACAGACGGCCAAAAGTGGCGACGTGGCGCGGATCGCGTGGTGAAAAAAGACACCAGATACAGCCAAAGATACAGATTAGGATCGAATAAATGACGACGATAATGGCACGCAGAATCAGTAACATAGTTCCCTCATTGAGCCACGGCTGACGCAGGGTCAGCCGGGTAGTTTACGCTTCGCTATCCGGGCTCGCCGGACGCGCAGGTGCATCCAGTTCAACACGATCAATTTTTTGCAGGCCGCGCGGTAACAGCGTGCCGCGACGTCCGCGATCGGCACGGAATTTCTGTAGCTCTTCACTGCGCAGCAGCATTTTACGTTTGCCCACGTGCAGTGTGATCGCACTGCCCGGCGGCAGGATCATCAGCCAGGCCAGTTTGTCCTGACCCGCGGCGGCTTCTGCTGACGGAATAGAGATGATTTTGTTGCCCTTGCCTTTCGACATCTGCGGCAGTTCGCCAACCGGGAACATCAGCATCCGTCCCGCCTGGGTAATCGCCAGCAGCATGTCATCTTCATGATGGACCGCCATTGGCGTCATTACGCGGGCATTGTCCGGCAGCGTCAGCAGCGCTTTACCGGCACGGTTGCGCGACACCAGGTCGCTGAAGGTACAGATGAAACCGTAGCCCGCATCAGAGGCCATCAGCAGACGCTGGTCATCCGGCTCCATCAGCACCTGTTCAACCACCGCACCCGGCGGTGGCGTCAGCTTGCCGGTCAGCGGCTCGCCCTGTCCGCGCGCGGAAGGCAGCGATGTCGGATCCAGCGTATAGCTGCGGCCCGTGGAGTCGATAAAGGCCACCGGCTGATTGCTCTTGCCGCGTGCGGCAGCCAGATAGCTGTCGCCCGCTTTATAGCTCAGTCCGGCTGGATCGATATCGTGGCCTTTGGCGCTGCGCACCCAGCCCATTTGCGACAGCACAATGGTGACCGGTTCAGACGGCACCAGCTCGGTTTCGCTCAGAGCTTTGGCTTCTTCACGCTCACACAGCGGCGAACGACGATCGTCGCCGTAGCTGGCGCTGTCAGCCTGTAAC
Organism: Pantoea sp. XY16; assembly: GCF_025153065.1. NCBI lineage: Bacteria > Pseudomonadati > Pseudomonadota > Gammaproteobacteria > Enterobacterales > Erwiniaceae > Pantoea > Pantoea sp. XY16. The sequence goes on from NZ_JANZNP010000010.1 coordinate 76,478, forward strand.
TCTTTTTTCAGCAGGGTATTCATCTTGCGTTCAGACGCCAGCGTCGCCTGCAGCTGATCGCGCTCTTTTTCCAGATCCGCCTGCTCGCCACGGATCTTCATCTCTTCCAGTTTTGCCAGGTGGCGCAACTTCAGTTCGAGGATGGATTCGGCCTGCGTTTCACTGATGCCAAAACGCGACATCAGGACCGGCTTCGGCTCATCCTCAGTACGGATGATCTCGATCACTTCATCAATGTTCAGGAATGCGACCAGCAAACCTTCCAGAATATGCAGGCGGCGCAGCACGCGATCCAGCCGGTAGTTCAGACGGCGTTTGACCGTATCGCGGCGGAACACCAGCCATTCGGTCAGGATTTCATGCAGATTTTTCACCGCCGGGCGGTTATCCAGGCCGATCATATTGAGGTTAACGCGGTAGCTCTTCTCCAGATCGGTGGTGGCGAACAGATGGTTCATCACCTGATCGAGATCGACGCGGTTGGAGCGCGGAACGATCACCAGGCGGGTCGGGTTCTCGTGATCCGATTCATCACGCAGATCCTCCACCATCGGCAGCTTTTTATTGCGCATCTGGTTAGCAATCTGCTCCAGCACGCGCGCGCCTGACACCTGATGCGGCAACGCGGTGATGACCACCTCGCCCTCTTCTTTCTTCCATACCGCACGCTGGCGGATGGAACCACGCCCGGTCTGATAAATTTTGCGGATTTCGTCACGCGGCGTAATGATCTCCGCCTCGGTCGGATAATCAGGTCCCTGGACAATATCCAGCAGCTGTTCCAGCGTGGTTTTCGGCGCGTCGATCAGTGCGATCGCCGCCTGAGCCACTTCGCGCAGGTTGTGTGGCGGAATATCGGTCGCCATGCCTACGGCGATACCGGTGGTGCCGTTCAGCAGAATATTGGGCAGGCGCGCCGGTAACATCTTCGGCTCCTGCAGCGTGCCATCAAAGTTCGGCTGATAGTCGACCGTGCCCTGACCCAGCTCGCCCAGCAGCAGCTCGGCATATTTTGACAGACGGGATTCGGTGTAACGCATCGCCGCGAACGACTTGGGATCATCCGGCGCCCCCCAGTTGCCCTGACCGTCAACCAGCGGATAACGGTAGGAGAACGGCTGCGCCATCAACACCATCGCTTCATAGCAGGCGCTGTCGCCGTGCGGATGGTATTTACCCAGCACGTCACCCACGGTACGTGCCGATTTTTTGAATTTTGCGCTGGCGCTAAGCCCCAGCTCGGACATGGCGTAGATGATACGTCGCTGAACCGGCTTTAATCCGTCGCCAATGTAAGGCAGTGCGCGGTCCATGATGACGTACATCGAATAGTTTAAGTACGCATTCTCGGTGAATGTGTGCAGGGCGAGACGCTCTGCACCATCCTGAGTCAGTTCACTCATTAATTTCTCATCCTCACATCGTGGCCCACAACGGCGGGACACCCGGCGGTGGTTTGGCGAGGATAGTACCTTATTCCCTGGTGTTAGTCACAGGGGAAGCGCGGGACAATAGGCGTCCCGCCGCGCAATTTCATGTGCCGGAAGCACGCCGGATTCAGACCGGCAAGTGCCTGACCTCTCTGCTGAAGTGAATCAGGGCTTTGACCCTATCCACTGACGGGCAATATCACGATATTCATCCGTGGCGATGCTGAGATGCACCCACTGATCGACATAGAGTTTCCAGCTGATGTCGTCACGCGGGATCATGTAAGCCTTCTCGCCATACTGCAGCGGTGTGTCGGGATTGATCGCGCAGAGCGTCGGGTAATGCTGCTGCTGAAAACGCGCTTCTGAGGCATCGGTGATCATCACATCCGCTTTGTTATCGACCAGCTGCTGGAAGATGGTGACGTTATCGTGAAACAGCGTCAGCGAAGCCTCTGGCAGATGGCTGTGTACAAAGGCTTCGTTAGTACCACCTGCCGGTTCAATCAGCCGTACGTCAGGCCGGTTGAGCTGTTCGAGGGTCTGGAAGCGCTCTTTATCGCTGCAGCGCACCAGCGGGATTTTGCCATCCACGTCCAGCGGCTGCGCGAACCAGGCCGTCTGCTGGCGTTTCAGCGTGACGGAGACGCCGCCGACGGCGATGTCACACTGCTTTGCCAGGAAGTCTGGCATCAGGTTTTTCCAGCTGGTCTGTACCCACTCTACTTTTGCGCCGAGCGAGGTAGCCAGCGCGTTCGCCATGCTGATATCCAGCCCTTCATACTGACCATCGGGTCGCAGATAGCTATAGGGTTTGTAATCGCCGGTGGTGCAGACTTTGAGCGTCTTAGAACGGAGAACGGTGTCGAGATGAGATTGCGCATGGACAGCACCGCTGGCCAGCAACAAAGCGAGGATTAATTTTTTCATTCTGATTTTTTCTATGATTTTTATGGTGAGTTTGCCCACCGATGGTGCCATAAACCGGCGTATTGTTGCTGCTGCAGCAAAAGTGTTGTGATCAACCACGCATTTTTCTGCGGCTGCGGCGCACGTAAGCTGAGCACCATATTCAGGAAACGAGGCAACCTATTCATGAGCAAGATTTTAATTATCGATGGCGGCAAAACTTTTGCCCACTCTAAAGGCGAACTGAACCACACCCTGACCGATGTTGCGGCCAGCCAGCTGCGTGACATGGGACATGAAGTGTCAGTCACCGTGGCTGACAGCGATTACGTGATCGCCGATGAGGTGCAGAAATATGTCGACAGCGATGTGGTGATTTATCAGATGCCGGGCTGGTGGATGGGCGAACCCTGGACAGTGAAGCGTTACATCGATGAAGTCTTTACTGAAGGCCACGGTTCGCTCTACGCCAGCGATGGTCGTACCCGTTCCGATGCAGCAAAAAAATATGGTTCCGGCGGTCTGCTGCAGGGCAAAAAATATATGCTGTCGCTGACCTGGAATGCGCCGCTCCAGGCCTTTACCGACCCTGAACAGTTCTTTGAAGGCGTCGGCGTCGATGGTCTCTATCTACACTTCCACAAGGCCAACCAGTTCCTGGGAATGGAAGCGCTGCCGACCTTTATCTGCAACGACGTGATTAAAGCGCCGGACGTGCCACGCGATATTGCCGCTTATCGGACCCATCTTAGCCGCGTTTTTGCGTAAGATGGTTGGGGGCTATCCCCTATTTTCCCACGAAAGAGGAATTCGCGAATGTTAACAGTCGTTGCTGAAATTTGTGTTAAACCCGGTCGCCGTCAGGCTGTGCTGGATGCAGTGAAAAAGCTGATCCCGCAGGTCTTAGAAGAAGATGGCTGCCATCAGTATGACGCGCTGCTGGATCATCAGGCGCAGGTGCCATGGAAGCAAAACTCGCCAGACTCTATTTTCATGCTGGAGCAGTGGGAAACGCTGCGCCATCTGGAGCAGCATCAGCAGATGCCGCATATGGATGCGCATCGCGCCATCATTAAAGATGATGTGGTGGATGTGAAGATTCTGGTGCTGGAACCGAGTGCCTGATGATTGCTGAAACCTTAACGCCGGTTGTGTAGCGGGGGTTAAGGCTGGTGATGAAGTCTCAGCAGGGTGCCTCTGGCAGCAATAAATTAGCTCAAAGCGCAGGGAACACGGTCAGAAGAGGAAAGCGTCCCGCCGCCCGGATAAAAACGCCGGGAGCGTTTTTGAACAACGCAAAGCGTTGGTCCGGTCAGGGCGCACCTCAGGGATGAGGTGCGTAATCGCGCGGGCCGAGCGTGCCATGGATGGCGGTAGTTGCGTCTTTCCGATCTGACCGTGTTCCTTGTGCAGGCACGTTCTGAAAGCAAATCCGGCCAGACTTTGTCACCCTCCTCAAACCTCTGTCCTGTGACAGAGGTTTTTTGTTTCTGACAGGCCGGTTCAGAGCATCTGACGCCGATCAATCTCGGTGCGGAGAAAATCGAGAAAGCAGCCGATACGCGAAGAGAGCGTGGTGTTACGGTAATAAACCGCATGCACCGGCAACCGCAGATCGCGGGTTTCCGCGGGAAGAACCGGCACCAGCCGGCCAGCGGCGCAATCTTCCCGGCTGACAAAGTCGGAGAGCCGTGCGATACCCTGTCCTGCCAGCGCCAGCTGCCGGATGGTTTCACCGCTCGAAGCCGAGAGCGTCGGCTTGACACGCATAAAATCACCATCGGGCTGCCAGATCGGCCAGACGTTGAGGGTGTCAGGATAGCTGAAGCCGATGGTCTGATGGTGCGCGAGATCGGCAACGCTCTGCGGCGTGCCCGCTTTTGCCAGATAGGCCGGACTGGCCATCAGCCGGATTGCACTACTGCCAAGCAGCCGGGCGCGCAGCGTGGAGTCACGCAGTTCGCCAATGCGAATGGCAATGTCGGTCTGCTGCTCCAGCAGATCGATCATGATGTCGTCGGTATTCAGTTCGAGTTGGATCAGCGGATAACGGGCGCGAAAATCTTCAACCAGCGGCACAATCACATGCAGCATAAAGGGCGTGGCGGCATTCACCCGCAGCCGTCCTGACGGTATCTCACGCCGCAGTGCAATCTGCTCTTCCGCCTGCTCAACCGAGGCCAGGATCTGGCGCGCATGCTCCAGAAAAACCTGCCCCTCTTCGGTCAGCGCCAGCCGTCGGGTAGTCCGATGCAACAGCGTGGTCTGCAGCTTACTCTCCAGCCGCGATAGCGCCCGGCTGATGCCGGAACTGGTCTGCGCCAGCTGGGATGCCGCCGCAGTAATGGAACCGCTGTCCACCACCGCCACCCAGGCGCGTAGCTCTTCCAGGGTAATTTTCACAAGGGTTACTGTCTCTGCTCTGAATCTGCCGGATTCTCTGAGGATGTACAGGCTGAAGTACAAAGCAAACAGGACGCTTTCGCGTCCTGTTTTCTACACTTCAATATCGGCCATATCGCCTTTTTCCTGCAACCAGTTACGCCGGTCTTCGGAACGTTTTTTCGCGAGCAGCATATCCATCATGCGCAGCGTCTGGTCAACATCCTCTTCACTGATCGTCAGCTGAACCAGCCGACGGGTATTCGGATCCAGCGTCGTTTCGCGCAGCTGTAACGGGTTCATCTCGCCCAGCCCTTTAAAGCGCTGAACGTTCGGTTTGCCCTTCTTGCGTTTCAGCTGCTCCAGCACGCCCTCTTTCTCATCTTCGTCCAGCGCGTAGTAAACCTCTTTACCGAGATCGATACGGTAGAGCGGCGGCATGGCGACGTAGACGTGACCATTTCTGACCAGTGAGCGGAAATGCTTCACGAACAGCGCACAGAGCAGTGTAGCAATGTGCAGACCATCGGAGTCCGCATCCGCCAGAATACAGATCTTGCCGTAACGCAGCTGCGAAAGATCTTCGCTGTCAGGATCAATGCCGATCGCCACGGAAATATCATGCACTTCCTGCGACGCCAGCACCTCATCGGAAGAGACTTCCCAGGTGTTCAGGATCTTGCCTTTCAGCGGCATGATCGCCTGATATTCACGATCGCGCGCCTGCTTGGCCGATCCACCTGCCGAGTCCCCCTCGACCAGGAACAGTTCTGTTTTATTCAGGTCCTGCGCGGTGCAGTCCGCCAGTTTGCCCGGCAGAGCCGGTCCGCTGGTGAGCTTTTTACGCACCACTTTTTTGGCTGCCCGCATACGACGCTGGGCGCTGGAGATCGCCAGCTCAGCCAGCATTTCCGCCGTCTGAATATTCTGGTTCAGCCACAGGCTGAAGGCATCTTTTACAACGCCAGAGACAAAGGCAGCACACTGACGTGAGGAGAGACGCTCTTTGGTCTGCCCGGCGAACTGCGGATCCTGCATCTTGACCGACAGCACATAGGCGCAGCGATCCCAGATATCTTCCGCAGAGAGCTTCACGCCACGCGGCAGGATGTTGCGGTATTCGCAGAACTCGCGCATGGCATCCAGCAGCCCCTGACGCAGGCCGTTGACGTGCGTTCCGCCCTGCATGGTGGGGATCAGGTTAACGTAGCTTTCCGTTAACAGCTCACCGCCTTCCGGCAGCCACAACAGCGCCCAGTCCACCGCTTCCACATCACCGGCAAAGCTGCCGACAAAAGGTTTTTCCGGCAGCGTCGGTAAGCCATTCACCGCTTCACACAGGTAGTCGGTCAGGCCATCTTCGTAGCACCAGCGCTGTTCGGTATTGTTCAGCTTGTCTTTGAAGACAATCTCAACGCCAGGGCAGAGCACCGCTTTGGCTTTCAGCAGATGAGAAAGACGCGATACCGAGAAACGCGGGCTGTCGAAGAAGCTTTCATCGGGCCAGAAATGGACGCGCGTGCCGGTGTTACGTTTAGCCACCGTGCCGGTGACGGTGAGATCCTGCACTTTGTCGCCATTTTCAAACGCCATGTCATAGATTTCGCCATTACGGCGCACCGTGACTTCGACCCGTTTTGACAGGGCGTTAACTACCGAGATACCGACGCCGTGCAGGCCGCCCGAAAACTGATAGTTTTTGTTGGAGAACTTGCCGCCCGCATGCAGACGACACAGAATCAGCTCGACGGCTGGCACGCCCTCTTCCGGATGGATATCCACCGGCATGCCGCGGCCATCATCAATCACTTCCAGCGACTGGTCAGCGTGCAGAATCACTTCAACCCGCTTCGCATGGCCGCCCAGCGCCTCATCGACGCTGTTATCAATCACTTCCTGACCCAAATGGTTGGGCCGCGTCGTATCGGTATACATGCCCGGACGACGGCGAACAGGCTCAAGGCCAGTCAGGACCTCAATGGCATCCGCGTTATAGTTAGATTGACTCATCGTAAATGTCTGATTAGAAGGGTGAAATGGGGTGCGATTTCCGCATTACTCAGGGATGATTCAGACCGAGAAAGTCCAGAATCTGCGGGAAATGGCGCTCGAATCCAGTAAATGCATGATTTCCGCCCTCTTCTACCGTATGACGGCACGCGCTGTAATAATCGAGCGCCTGGCGGTAATCGAGAACTTCATCGCCGGTCTGTTGCAGCAGCCAGAGTAAATCGGGCGCTTCCAGCGGTTCAATCTGCATTACTTTGAGATCGTAAATGTGGCGTGACTCTAACACATATTGCTGGCCGGTGTAGGGATTCTGATTTTCGCCCAGGAAATCCGCCAGCAGCTCAAAAGGTCGCACCGCAGGATTGACGACTACGGCGGGCAGCATAAAGCATTGCGACAGCCAGGTGGCGTAATAACCGCCCAGCGAAGAGCCCACCAGCCCCAGCGTTTCGCCACTGCGGCTCAGCACCAGATCTTCCAGCATGGCCGCGGCATCGGCCGGAAAAGTCGGCAACTGAGGCACGATCATCTCGATGCCGGGGTGCTGCGCCTCTAACCATTGCCGGAACTGCGTTGCCTTCGCCGACTGCGGCGAGCTGTTAAAACCGTGCAGATAAAGCAATGCCGCCACGCGTTAATATCCTTCTGAGTCTAAATCGGGACGAAAAGCGTCGGTGTCAAGCCGGTTGACCTCGGTCTCAAGGCCGCCATCCGGATGCAGGGTAAACCAGCGCCAGCCAGGCGCCACGGTGTCAATCGTAAAGCTGGTACAGTGCGGTTTGAACTGGACGCAGGTTGACGGCGTCGCCAGCACGCGGCGGCCATGCCACTCCAGATCCAGCTCCTGATGAATATGACCACAGACCAGCGTCCGGGCTAACGGGTAGCGCTGTAATACCGCATCGAGCTGATGGGAATTGCGCAGGCTGTGCTGATCGAGCCAGGTACAGCCCGAGGCCAGCGGATGGTGATGCAGCAGGACCAGCGTATGGCGTTGCGGAAAGCGGGACAGCGCGTTGTCAAGCCACTCCAGCTGATAGTCGCTCAGCATCCCATGCGGGACACCGTAGACCTGGCTATCGAGCAACACAATCTGCCACTGCTCACCCACCAGCACCTGTTTATGGGCATTAATGTGCGCTGCCGCCAGCGTGTCAACCATCGCGGGCTGAAAGTCGTGATTACCGGGCAGCCAGACACAGGGTCGCGGTAAACGTGAGATGCCCTCAGCAAAATGCTGATAGGCTTCGACAGAGTGATCCTGGGCGAGATCGCCGGTAGCGATGATCAGGTCATAGTCGCGCTGTTGCGCAATAATCGCATCCAGCACCGCGTCATAACTCGACCAGGTGTTCACGCCAAGCAGCGATTCATGTTTTCCCGCGAAGAGGTGGGTATCCGTGATTTGCAAAATCCTGATTTCGGAACCGTTCGCTGCAGGAAGAGTTAGCAGGCTATCCAAAGCGTTTCCTTCGTCTCCACGCCATTTACTGCATTATACGCATCAGCAGACCGGAACTGCCATCGCGCCATGCGCCAGGCAGTAGCGCAGCCAGTCTGCAAGAAACTGGTTTATCTGATGCTTTTCATCGCGCTGATGCAATTTTTTATTAGGATAATCATAGCGCGCTTTGAAGCGATAGATCTGTTGAGTTGAACACACTTCGGCGACCATCGCATCGTGATAGAGCCGAACCGACATTGAGGGCAGGCTCCAGTAACTCACAGCAGGCGCGACCTGGCGGATCTCCACCAGCGTGGTGTAGCGCGTCGACTCCTGAATCGTCAGCTGATAACGGGCGCCATTTACCTGATAAATCACCGATTCTCCCGCCTCATCGTTGCGCGGCAGCAGGCGGCGTAACTGGGCGAAGTTGGTTTCGCAGAGCCGCATCATTTCGGGAAAGTCAGGGGTATAGCGCTGTTTCATTTTTGTATCCACTCTTCGCGTAGTTTTTCATGGTGCAACGCCAGCCATTGCAGGGCGATGACAGACGCCGCATTGTCGATTATCCCCTCTTCCACCCAGCGATAAGCCTGTTCGCGGCTTACCACATGCACAAGAATATCCTCATTCTCTTCCTCCAGACCATGGCATCCCTCTGCCTGGCTGGCATCCACTTCCCCAATCAGCACCGACAGACGTTCGCTGGTGCCACCAGGGCTGGCCAGATAGCTAAGCACAGGCTTAACCCGGCCAACGTCCAGACCTGCTTCTTCAACGGCTTCACGGCGCGCAACCTGCTCAACAGATTCGCCGGGTTCAATAATGCCGGCGACCATCTCCAGCAGCCAGGGAGAAGCACTGCTGTCATAAGCCGGGATGCGGATCTGCTCAATCAGCACCACTTCATCGCGTAAGGGATCATAAGGTAGCAGCACGGCGGCATGTCCGCGCTCAAAAACTTCACGCTGCACTTCCCCACTCATTTCGCCATTAAACTGGCGATGGCGGAAGCGGTAACGTTCGATGGAAAAAAAACCATCATAGACGGTTTCGCGTGCAATAATTTCTACATCGTTTTTTGTGAAAGTCACAGGGGATTTTTTTTCTTCCGGCATCATCAGGTTCCTTGTGCAGATTGGGGTGGAGCGAAAAAAGCCTGTAACTGTGCTCCATGTAAGTAGTTCTTTCTGAATTATTTACGTAAATTAGAGGGAGAAGGCACGTTCAGCCAACTTATCTCACAGTTGCCCTCTGCTAGAATCGGCGATAATTTTTGGCTTACCCGGCAGCGCACCCACTGCAATTTGCTGCAACAAAAGGAATGCAAATGAAAAAACTGCTCCCATTTTTTATTGGGCTGAGCCTGGGCGGTTTCAGCTTCGCCAGCCAGGCCGAAGACCTGCTTCAGGTTTACCAGCAAGCGCGTCTGAGCAACCCGGATCTGCGCAGCGCCGCTGCCGATCGCGATTCTGCTTTTGAGAAAATCAACGAAGCGCGCAGCCCATTATTACCCCAGCTTGGCCTGGGTGCAGACTACACCTATAACAACGGCTATCGCGACAGCAGCGGTCTCCATTCCAACACGACCAGCGGCACGCTGCAATTGACCCAGACTATTTTCGACATGTCGAAATGGCGCGCGCTGACCCTGCAGGAAAAAGCTGCCGGTATTCAGGATGTCACCTATCAGGTCGCACAGCAGGATCTGATTCTGAACACCGCGACCGCCTACTTCAACGTGCTGAAAGCGATTGATACGCTTTCTTACACGGAAGCGCAGAAACAGTCGATCTATCGCGAGCTGGATCAGACCACTCAGCGCTTTAACGTTGGCCTGGTTGCCATCACTGACGTACAGAACGCCCGCGCCCAGTATGACAGCGTGCTGGCCAACGAAGTCACCGCGCGTAACAACCTTGATAATAACGTAGAAACGCTGCGTCAGATCACCGGCATGGATTACATGTCGCTTGCTTCGCTGAGCATCGATCGCTTCAGAACCGATAAGCCGGAACCCGTGAGCGCACTGCTTAAGCAGGCGGAAGCCCGTAACCTGTCGCTGCTCTCTGCGCGTCTGAACCAGGATTTAGCCCGTGAGCAGATCCGCCAGATGGAAGCGGGTCATATGCCTACTATTGGTCTGACTGCCTCTACCGGCCTGTCAAACAGCAAGTATGGCGGCAGCCGTGCGAACCAGAGCCAGGGTTCAACTGACTCCATTACCGGTTCTAACCAGGTTGGCCTGAGCTTCTCACTGCCACTCTATAGCGGCGGCAGCGTCACCTCTCAGGTGAAACAGGCGCAGTACAGCTTCGTCAGCGCCAGTGAATCACTGGAAAGCGCGCACCGCTCTGCGGTTCAGACCGTACGTTCATCGTTTAACAACGTGAATGCGTCTATCAGCAGCATCAACGCCTACAAACAGGCCGTGGTCTCTGCGCAAAGCTCTCTCGATGCGTCAGAAGCAGGCTATCAGGTGGGTACACGTACTATCGTCGATGTGCTCGATGCAACTACCGTGCTCTACAACGCGAAGCAGCAGCTCTCTGATGCGCGCTATAGCTACCTGATTAACCAGCTGAATATCAGTTATGCGCTGGGTACGCTCAATGAGCAGAGCCTGCAGAAACTGAACAGCCAGCTTGGTAAAGAGATCCCGACGTCACCGGAAACCGTGGCACCGGAAAATGCCCAGCAGACCGCACGTGTGGATAGCGGTCCGGTGGCAACCGGCTCTTCTGAGGCCGCACGTCCTGCGGCTCGCCACAGTAGCGGTAATCCTTTCGGTAATTAATCAGCAGGTGGGCTGCTTTGCGGCCCGCCTCTCTGTTGAACGTATAACTAAGTAAAGATCCCTGTTGCATCAGGCCTCCAGCTTCAATTTTACCCCCCCATCCCCTATTCTATGCGCTACCTTTGGGCACAGGATAATCATAATGAAACGCACAAAATCTATTCGCTATGCCGCTTTTCGTAAGAGCTGGCAGGCACGCCATTTAACGCCTGTTGCTATCGCCGTTTCGGCGGTATTTATGCTGGCTGGCTGTGAACAGAACGATGAAACGGTTTCGATGTACCAGAACGCCGATGACTGTTCGAAAGCCAATCCGGGCCAGAGTGCGCAATGTACCACCGCATTCAATGAGGCCAAAAAAGAGGCGGAACGCACCGCGCCAAAATATGCCACCCGTGAAGATTGTGTCGCTGAATTTGGCGAAAACCAGTGTCAGCAGACACCGGCTCAGGCAGGCGTGGGCACCACCAATGCGGAATCACAGCAGAGCGGCGGCAGCTTCTGGATGCCACTGATGGCGGGTTACATGATGGGCCGCATGATGGGCGGTGGTTCGGGCTTTGCGCAGCAACCGCTGTTCTCTCCGAAAAATGCCCGCAGCCCGGCCAATGGTCAGTTTGTTGATGCATCGGGCCGTAACTATGGCGCAGCTACCTCTGGCAAAACCATGACTGTGCCGAAAACGGCGCTGGCACCAAAACCGGCGACCACGTCGACCATTACCCGTGGTGGCTTTGGTGAAACCGTCGCGAAGCAGAACAGCATGCAGCGCAGCAGCGCCACCGGCACCTCCAGCCGCTCAATGGGAGGCTAACGCCCCAATGGAACGCATTGCCATTTCAGAGCGCCCGGGCTGGCGCGAAAAAGCCACCGAATTCGGTTTTCGTTTTCACACCATGCATGGCGAGCCCTACTGGTGTGAAGATGCTTATTATCAGTTCACGCTGGCGCAAATTGAGCATCTGGAAGATGTTACCGCTGAGTTGCATCAGATGTGCCTGCAGGTGGTGGAAAAAGTGGTCAACAGCGAAGCGCTGCTGACTAAATTCCGCATTCCTAAGCATACCTGGGATTTCGTGCGCGATTCATGGCATCAGCGTCAGCCATCGCTGTACTCTCGTCTGGATCTCGCCTGGGATGGCAAGGATGATGTTAAACTGCTGGAGAACAATGCCGATACGCCGACCTCGCTGTATGAAGCGGCATTTTTCCAGTGGCTCTGGCTGGAAGACCAGCTTAACGCCGGTCAACTCCCCGCCGGCAGCGATCAGTTTAATAGCCTGCAGGAAAAGCTGATTGAACGCTTTGCCGCGTTACACCAGCAGCACGGCTTTAACTGGCTGCACTTCGCCTGCTGCCGCGACACCGACGAAGATCGTGGCACCGTGCAGTATCTTCAGGATTGCGCCACCGAAGCGGGTCTGCCGAGTGAATTTCTCTATATTGATGAGATTGGCCTGGGCGAAAAAGGTGAATTCACCGACGCTCATGATCAGGTGATTAGTAACCTGTTCAAGCTCTATCCGTGGGAGTTCATGCTGCGTGAAATGTTCTCTACCAAGCTGGGCGATGCTGGCGTGCGCTGGCTGGAACCGGCATGGAAAAGCATCATTTCGAACAAAGCTCTGCTGCCGCTGCTGTGGGAGATGTTCCCAAATCATCCTAACCTGCTGCCCGCCTGGTTCGCAGAAGATGACGTGCCACACATGGAAAAATATGTGGTGAAGCCACTGTTTTCACGTGAAGGCGCTAACATCCGGATCGTGGAAAATGGTCAGGAGATTGCCCGCGTTGATGGGCCGTACGGCGAAGAAGGAATGATCGTCCAGCAGTTCCATCCGCTGCCAAAATTTGGCGACAGTTATACGCTGATTGGAAGCTGGCTGATCGACGATCAACCGGCCGGAATCGGCCTGCGTGAAGATCGTGACCTGATCACTCAGGATCTTTCCCGTTTCTATCCGCACGCCTTTATCGGTTAACGCACCGCGATAATAACAGGCCAGCTTCTGGCCTGTTTTCTCTCCGCTTCGCCCTAACCTACCTGAACCGACAACATGCTGATGGCACCCATCTCCATGCCATCAACCGGAATGCTGATTGTCTCATCCGGCTGACGTGCGCCCAGTACATAGAGCAGCGGCAGATAGTGCTCAGGTGTTGGGTTAGAAAGCGCCGCGCCAGGATGGTCCATAAAATTAACCAGCGGATGAGAAGCGGCATCGCTCTGCACCGCCAGGTTATCGCGGACAAACTGCTCAAAACTGCTGGCCCACGGATAGACTTCGCTGTTGCCATCCCAGCGCACTTTACGCAGGTTATGCACCACGTTGCCGCTGGCGACAATCATTACGCCCTGATCGCGCAGTGCTGCCAGTTTCTGGCCCATCTCAAAGTGCCATGCCATAGGTCTGGTGCCGTCAATACTGAGCTGTACCACCGGAATATCGGCATCCGGGTACATCTTAATCAGGACACCCCAGGAGCCATGGTCCAGTCCCCAATCCTGATCCAGCTTCACCTCGACGGGCGCTAACTGCTCTGCCAGCTGCCGAGCCAGTTCAGGCGATCCCGGTGCCGGATAGCGCGTATCAAACAGCGCCTGTGGGAAGCCACCAAAATCATGAATGGTCTTCGGCTGTGCCATTGCCGTCACGGCGGTGCCACGCGTATACCAGTGCGCCGAAACCGCAATAATTGCGCGTGGACGTGGCAGCGTATCGCCTGCGTGACGCCACGCGGCGGTATAGCGGTTCTCTTCAAGGGCATTCATCGGGCTGCCATGGCCTAAAAACAGGGCTGGCATGCGTAACAGGCTCATTCGTCATCTCCGGGATCCGGTTGTTTAATAGCCACTACGATACGCGCATTCGTCAGGTTATCACGCGGATAACCATGATGATGATCACCAGGAAATTTGAATGAAATTTGACGTATCAGATTAAAACGAATTCAGCAGGGAGAAGTGAGGAAAAGCGAGAGTTCAGCCCGCGCCATGGCGGTGCGACAGGAATAAAACAGGCCCCGCTCGGGGCCTGTTTATCGCATCAAAGAGATTAGCTGGCGTAGCGCGTTTCGTGCGCGCGACGCCAGGCGATCAGATCTTCGATGGTGACTACCGGCATGTTGTGCTGACGGGCAAACGCAATCGCTTCAGGCGCATGAGCCATAGTGCCGTCGTCGTTGGTCAGTTCACACAGCACACCAGCGGGCTTAAAGCCGGCCAGCGTCACTAAATCGATAGTTGCTTCAGTATGTCCGCCACGGGTCAATACGCCGCCTTCGCTGGCACGCAACGGAAAGACATGACCAGGGCGATGCAGATCGGTAGGTTTGGCATTGTCGGCAATGGCGGCGCGGATGGTGGTGATGCGATCCTGCGCGGAGACGCCAGTGGTGACGCCTTCAGCCGCTTCAATGGTCACGGTGAAGCCGGTGCCAAAGGAGCTGGTGTTGTTTTCCACCATCATGGGCAGGTCAAGCTGCTGCCGACGCGCTTCGGTCAGGCAGAGACAGACGATGCCGCTGCCGTGACGAATAGTCAGCGCCATCTGTTCAACAGTCATGGTTTCTGCGGCGAAGATCATATCGCCTTCGTTTTCACGATTTTCATCGTCGAGTACCATCACACCGCGTCCCTCACGCAGGGCGGCGATAGCACGTTCTACACGCTGTTCAGGCGTGCCAAATTCAGAAAGTAGCGTCTGATTCATGGTAATAAAAACCTTAAAATGTATGGGTTACCAGAATCAGGGCGTGCTTAGGAGTGACGTCAAAAAGACGTGGCAATAACGTGATGCAGACACAACTGTCCGACAGATGTCGTTACCCTCTCCCATCCGGACTGTAACCGTCGGCTCCGGAATTACACCGGATCTGCTGACCTTTACCTCTCTTTTCATCGAGATAAAGCGCTCGCGGGCTTTCAGCCGAAGCTGATTTACCGCCGGTGGGGAATTGCGCCCCGCCCTGAGAATAAGCCTTTCAACTATAACGCCGATCGTTTGAGGCGGCAATCATCAATAGCGCAATTGCTTTTGCATTTCCTGCGTTACCGATTTGAGGTTTATCCTTTTCATTTCTGGCATTACACTTAACACTTATTACGTTGGTAAACACGCTGACACAGCTCTCCGTAACCAGGAAATCATCATGATCGACACGAAAAAAATTGAACAACTTGCCCGTCAGGTTCACGAAGCGATGCCTAAAGGTGTTCGTGAGTTTGGTGATGATGTCGAAAAGAAAATTCGTCAGGTTCTTCAGGCGCAGCTGACCCGGATGGATCTGGTCAACCGTGAAGAGTTTGATGTGCAGACGCAGGTATTACTGCGTACGCGGGAGAAACTGGCGGCCCTGGAGCAACGTCTGGCCCAGCTGGAAAGTCAGGGGTCATCAGCGGGTACGCCTCCGACTGCAACGGTAACCGCACCGGCAACACCTGTTGCAGCGGCGACACCATCCGCTTCAGTAGCCACTTCACCTGCCGTCTCTCCGCCACCGGTTGCCGATGTCGTGAAACCTGTTCCGGACAACAAGTCAGAATAAGTGTTAAGCGGGAGCCAGGCTCCCGCTTACTTTCTGCTTTAGTTGCCGCGAATAGTTTTGATGATGTTGGTGGTGGAGATACCATCTTCGAAGTTCAGCACCTGCACGTCGCCGCCATTTGCCCACACTTCTTTGCTGCCCGCGATTTCTTCCGGCTTATAATCACCGCCTTTGACCAGCAGGTCGGGCAGAATCCCTGCGATCAGCCGCTGCGGCGTATCCTCTTCAAAGACGACTACCCAGTCGACTGCTTCAAGCGCGCCGAGCACGATCATCCGGTTTTCCTGCGGATTGACCGGACGGCTTTCACCTTTCAGACGTTTAGTGGATGCATCGCTGTTCACCGCGACAATCAGTCTATCGCCAAGCTTGCGTGCATTGGCCAGATAAGAGACATGTCCCGCGTGCAGAATGTCGAACACGCCGTTAGTCATCACCACTTTTTCGCCACGACGACGGGCCATCTCAACGGCGGCTTTTAACTGCGCTTCCGTCATGATGCCGAACCCCTGTTCCGGGCGGGCGTGAATCGCATTTTCCAGCTCAACAGTGCTGACGGTCGAGGTACCGAGTTTACCCACCACGACACCCGCCGCCGCGTTCGCCAGGAAACAGGCCTCTTCCAGCGAGTCGCCCGCAGCCAGTGCTGCCGCCAGCACGCCAATCACCGTGTCACCGGCACCAGTCACATCATAGACTTCCTGCGCCTGGGTCGGCAGATGCAGAGGCGCTTTGCCCGGCTGCAGCAGCGTCATACCGTTTTCGGAACGGGTCACCAGCAGCGCGGAGAGGTCAAAATCCGCGATCAGCTGCGTGCCGCGCGCCACGATCTCCTCTTCGTTTTTGCATTTGCCAACCACGGCTTCAAATTCGGAGAGGTTCGGCGTCAGCAGCGTTGCGCCACGATAGCGCGCAAAATCAGTGCCTTTCGGGTCGATCAATACCGGCACGCCCGCTTCGCGGGCCAGGGTAATCATGGTCTGCACGCTGGAGAGCGCGCCTTTGGCATAATCGGACAGCACCAGCGCACCCGCAGCAGCCAGTGACTCACGCATCTTCTGGTGAATCGGCTCCGGATCGACCTGTTCAAAGCCCTCTTCAAAATCGAGGCGGATCAGCTGCTGATTGCGGGAAAGTACGCGCAGTTTGGTAATGGTCGGATGGCTTTTGACCGCCACGAAGTCACAATGAACGTTGACGTCTTTGAGCGTATTACTTAACACGCGCGCCGCATCATCTTCACCGGTCAGGCCAATTAGCCGGGACGCGGCACCGAGTGCTGCAATGTTCATCGCCACGTTTGCCGCGCCGCCAGGGCGCTCTTCAACCGTGTCCACTTTCACCACCGGAACCGGGGCTTCAGGGGAGATACGGCTGGTTGGGCCATACCAGTAACGATCCAACATTACATCGCCAACAACCAGCACTGAGGCTTGGCCGAACGCGGGCAGAGTCACTTTCATTCCAGACACTCCAGACTGCATTAAAAATAGTGCGCGGATGATAGCACAGTTGCGATTTGTGCTATCAGCATCACGCCAGGATAGACGCAGGCGTTATCAGCCAGCGTTGCCAGCTGTTCAGAACCGTCTGCCGCTCCGCTGCGTAAGCCTCTGGCTCAACGTGGCCCGGCAGCGCCTGCAGGGCGCGATGATGCAGGGCGTCGCGCAGCGTGACATAAGCCTGCGTCAGCGCCTGCGCTTCATCGGCGGGCATTTTATGGTACTTCGCCATCAGCTCAAAAATGCGCACATTGTCAGACCAGCGCGTCAGCTCGGGCTGCTCAGCGGCGTAGCGTAAGACAAGATATTGGGCGATGAATTCAATATCGGTGATGCCACCCGCATCGGCCTTGATATCCCACCGACCTTTATGTTTGTTACTGAGGTGAGCACGCATCTTTTCACGCATCTCACGCACTTCGGTTTGCAGCGCGTCTGCAGGACGTGGCAGCGACAGAATCGTCTGACGAATCGCGTTGAAACGATCACCCAGCGCGGCTTTGCCAAACACCACGCGCGCCCGGACCAGCGCCTGATGCTCCCAGGTCCAGGCTTCACTACGCTGATACTCTTCAAACGCTTCAAAAGTACTGACCAGCATGCCTGCCGCGCCGGAAGGACGCAGACGCGCGTCCACTTCGTAGAGAATGCCGGAGGCGGTACGGGTACTGAAGAGATGCATAATGCGTTGAGCAAGGCGCAGATAGAACTGACGGCCATCAATGCTGCGCTCCCCTTCTGTCACTGCGTCTGCCGGACAGTCATGCAGGAAGACTAAATCGAGGTCAGAACTGTAACCCAGCTCCCAGCCGCCCAGCTTGCCATAGCCCAGTACGGCAAAACCGCGTTCATATTCATTGTTCAGGTGAGAGGGACGACCATAGCGCTGCACCATCATGTTCCACGCCTGACGTACCACAGAGTCGATGATTGCTTCAGCCAGCCAGGTGAGATGATCGCTGACTTTCATCACCGGCAGCGTGCCTGCGATGTCAGCGGCGGCAATACGCAGATGTTGCGCCTGCTTAAACTGCCGCACCGCTTCCAGCTGCTGCTCCTCATCCTCAGTGGGTATGCGCAGCAGATATTGTCGCAGCTCATCGCGATAGGCGTCAGTGGCGGTCGGCTGATAGAGCGTGGCCGGATCGAGCAGTTCATCCAGCAATAAAGGGTGACGCGCCAGCTGGCTGGCCACCATCGGTGAGGCCGCGCACAGGCGAATCAGGTGACGCAGGGCACCGTGATATTCGGTCAGCAGCTCCAGATAGGTGCTACGGGTCAGCACGCCGAGCAGCAGCGGCGTCAGACGACTCAGCGTGACCGCCGCATCTTCACGCGGGCAGACCTCGCTCAGCAGACGCGGCATCAGTTGATCCAGCGCCTGACGGCCACGCGGACCGATAGTGCGCCGGCTGATGTCCTGACGAAACGCCTCCAGCGTCTGATGCAGTGTAAGCCGCTGATCGTCACTGAGCTGCGGTACCAGCGGCGCCAGCTCATTATTCTCCAGCTGGTCCTGCCACAGCACCTGAAACTCCGCCAGCTCACGCTGATCGCCAATCTCAGGCGTATCTTCCCCAATCAGCTCGTCAAAGATTGTCCGTACCGCTGCCATCTGAGCCTCAAGCTGGGTCATCAGCGCAGGCCAGTCGGCACAATCCATCGCCCACGCCAGCCGGGCGCGATGCAGCTCATCTTCCGGCAGCGTCTGGGTCTGCTCGTCGCCCAGGCTTTGCAGCAGATTCTCCAGCCGCCGCAGGAACAGATAGGCGTCACGCAGCGTATCCACCTGTTCAGCAGGCAGCAGAGCCAGGGTTTTGATCGCCTCCAGCGTCGGCAACAGGGCACGTAACTGAAGCGAGCGCTCACGCCCGCCCCGAATCAGCTGGAACACCTGTACGATAAACTCGGTTTCACGGATGCCGCCCGCCCCCAGTTTGATATTGTTTTTCAGTCCGCGACGCCGTACCTCGCGGCTGATCATCCCTTTCATGTTACGCAGCGACTGGATCACGCTGAAGTCGATGTAGCGGCGATACACGAACGGCCGCAACATCTGCTGCAGCTCCAGGCTCCAGCGGTCGTGGTCATCACCCATCAGGCGCGCCTTGACCATGGCGTAACGCTCCCAGTCGCGTCCCTGCTCCTGGTAGTAATCCTCCAGCGCGGCAAAACTCATCACCAGCGGACCGCTGTCGCCAAATGGCCGCAGCCGCATATCCACACGGTAGACAAAGCCATCCATGGTGGGTTGATCCAGTACTTTGATCAGCCGCTGGCCCATACGGGTAAAGAACTGAGCATTGTCGAGCTCACGCCGTCCGCCACGCGTGGTGCCGTTTTCCGGCCAGGCGAAAATAAGGTCGATGTCAGAGGAGAAATTGAGTTCGCCGCCGCCCAGCTTGCCCATGCCCAGAATCAGCAGCGGCTGTGCGTCGCCGTCGGCATTACAGGGCGTACCAAAATCACGGCAGCAATCCTGATATACCCAGTCACGCGCCCTGCTGATCAGCACTTCGGCTAAAACGCTGAGCTGGTGCAGGCTCTGTTCGGTCGTGGCGTGTTGCAGCGCCTGCATCCAGGCAATACGCACCAGCATACGGCGGCGAAACAGCCGCAGTTCGCGCATCAGGCTCGCTTCACTGTCGATGCTGCTGAGCACCTCGTTTAGCCATACAGCGTAGTGCTGCCACTCTTCAGGCTGCGGCGGCTGGTCGAGCATCATCTGCCACCAGTCGGGATGTTGTTGCAGATTTTCCAGCACAAAGTCGCTGAAAGCCAGCCCGGCGGCCTGCTCCGGGCTGAGCGAAGCCAGCGGAACCCCAAGCTGTCGGGCGGCCTCTTCGGCCTGATCGCGTAGCAACGCGGGAAATGCTGCCAACATAACTCCCTCCTTGATGGCGGTACGAATTACCCGTTAGCGGCCAGCGCCGCTGGTGAGCCAGAATGGCTGCTGTTTCAGAGCCTGCGACGTCAGCCAGGCTAAGCCGGATGACTGCTTTTCATGAATCGCCGACAGCAGTTGCTGCCAAGGTTCCAGCCAGGCCATTACCGTTTCTGCAGGATAAGATCCGGCCAGCAAATGCACCGTAAGCAGCTGACGCGCCAGACGCGTTGCTTTGTCCTGATACTCGTTAGGTTGTTTGACCGTGACGAACGTCTCTCTCAGGTCAGCATTGACGCGACTCAGCATGATGTCGCTGAAGCGCTTAAATGAACCCTGCAGCTTGGCCTCCCCTTTGGCATCAATCCACTGACGCCACTGAGACTCAGCCAGCCAGTGGGTCAGCGCCAGCTGCGTTTCAACCGAGAGAGAAGATAAGCAGAACGTCGCCGCCTCCTGCTCTTCGTTCACCAGCATCTCTTCCAGCGTGGTCAGTTGCTGACGCAGGGCGCTGCTGGCTTTGCGTGGCACCAGCGCACCGAACAGGCTGAATGCCTGACGCAGCAGATCCAGCGCTTCGCGCACCGCATCCTGCGCCGCCGCGTTGCCGCGCAGCCAGACTTCTTCATGATATTGCCAGTGACGCAAGCCAGCCGACATCGCAGCGACCATGCCCTGCTCAACTGTCGCTTTAACGCCGGCTTTCAGCAGCGGGAAAGCCTCAATCTGGCGTGACGAATTACCCTGCGCCAGTTGATAACCGCGGGCGGCTTTGCTCAGGCTGCCCATACGCAGACCACCCAGCGCCACCAGCTGCTGTGCGAAGGCCAGCAGATCCTGGCGTTCGCCACGTTTCAGCTCCAGCTCGATCTCGCACAGCGGTTCGCTGAGATCACCTGCCGTGACCTCGCCCTGATCAAACGCCACTTCAATTTCACTGTTGCCTGTGGTGATCAGCCAGATCTCGCGCTGAAAATGGGTGGTAAACAGGGGCTGCAAGCGCGGCTGCAGCGCTGCGACATCGGTGCCCTGCGGCCAGATTTCTGCAGGCAGGCGGGCAATATCCAGCACCGGCTCGCTGAGTTCAACGTTGTATTCCGGGCGCTGATGCAGCCCGCCGAGCGTCTGGCCCGCCGCTTTCAGCGTCATTTCGTACCGCTGGTCGATGCCACGGATACGCAATCCCATATCCCAGCGTCGAAGCTGGTTGTCGTCGGTTTCGAAGTAGATGTTGGTCAGCTCGCGAGCAGCCTGATGCTGATGCGGCAGAGTGGAGAGCAGTTCAGCCAGTTTCCCAGCCGCTTGTGGAGTTGCAATGAACTTTAGTTCGATTTCGATGGTCATAATTTTTTATTCACTACGCCGCTGGCACTTAAGAGAGTTTTTCCTGCATATTTCAGGCGATTATCAGCAGGTTACTCACGCTGTCGCCTGGAGGGCAAGGGGGTATCAGGCGAAGATTAATGCACAGAAGCCGCGCTGTCTCTGCTTTCTTTGCTCTTTCGCAGACCTTTTCGCACTCCCATGAGACCAGGATAGTTCTCATTCAGATTTATGCGAGGCCTCTCCAGACTGTGCCGGTAAATTTTAGTCAGACTAAGCCAAACGAAATCGAATGAAAAAAATCACACTCGCTGGACTCACTTTGCTGGCCCTCAGCACCCTTGCACCTGCCCATGCCGACGAAAAACGCTATGTTTCTGATGAACTCTCAACCTGGGTACGCAGCGGGCCGGGCGATCAGTTTCGCCTGCTCGGTAAGCTGAACGCCGGAGAAGAGGTGCAGCTGTTACAGACCAACAATGACACCCATTACGGCCAGATCCGTGATTCGGAAGGCCGCACTACCTGGATCCCCCTGTCGCAGCTTAGCGCGAATCCGAGCCTGCGTACCCGTGTACCGCAGCTTGAGCAGCAGGTGAAAGATTTGACAGCCAAGCTGGATAACATCGACAACAGCTGGAACCAGCGTACCGCTGAGATGCAGAACAAAGTTGCCAGTAGCGACGGCGTGATCAACGGGCTGAAAGGCGAGAATCAGAAGCTGAAAAATGAGCTGATCGTCGCTCAGAAGAAAGTCAGCGCCGCTAACGTTCAGCTGGATGACAAGCAGCGCACCATTATCATGCAGTGGTTTATGTATGGCGGCGGCGTGCTGGGTGTTGGCCTGCTGCTGGGACTCTTACTGCCGCACATGCTGCCGCGTCGTAAGAAAAGCGACCGCTGGATGAACTGACCCCCTTCTGTCGGTCTGATCAGGGGATCACAGGATCCCCCTTTTGGCATGTCTGCAATCCGGGGAATCTGTGCAACAATAAAATGAGATGCACCGCCGATTTCTGGCGCGGGATACGCCCGGCGTGCAGGTCATTTCTTTTTCTCTGGAGTGTTGCGTGAAGACGTTTCTTGTTGGCGGTGCGGTGCGTGATGCGCTGCTGAATCTGCCGGTTACAGATAAAGATTGGGTGGTAACAGGTTCCTCGCCCGAAGCCATGCTTGAGCAGGGTTATCAACAGGTCGGTCGCGATTTTCCCGTTTTCCTGCATCCCGTCAGTCGCGAAGAGTATGCGCTGGCCCGGACCGAGCGGAAAAACGGGAAAGGCTACACCGGCTTTGTCACCTGGTCTGCGCCCGACGTGACGCTGGAGCAGGACTTACAGCGCCGCGATCTGACCATCAATGCCATCGCACAGGATGAAAACGGCGAGCTGGTTGATCCCTACAACGGCCAGCGTGATATTGCCCTGCGCCTGCTGCGTCACGTCTCGGAAGCCTTCAGTGAAGACCCGCTGCGGGTATTGCGTGTCGCGCGCTTTGCTGCGCGTTTTGCCCATCTCAACTTTCGTATTGCCCCCGAAACCCAGCAGCTGATGCAGCAGATGGCTGCAAGCGGTGAGCTGTCGAATCTCACTGCCGAACGGGTGTGGAAAGAGACAGAAAAAGCACTGGGCACCCGTAATCCGCAGGTCTACTTTCAGGTGCTGCGCGACTGCGGTGCGTTGCAGGTGCTGTTTCCTGAGCTGGATAATCTGTTTGGTATTCCTGCACCGATTAAGTGGCACCCGGAGATCGACACCGGTGTGCATACGCTGATGACGCTGGCGATGGCCGCCGCGCTCTCCGGCGAGATCGATGTGCGCTTTGCTACGCTGTTCCATGACGTCGGCAAGGCGCTGACACCGCCTGAATTGTGGCCAAGCCACCACGGTCATGGACTGGCAGGCGTTCCGCTGGTCGAGGCGCTGTGCCAGCGGCTGCGGGTGCCCAACGCAATTCGCGATCTGGCGCTGATCGTGACCGAATTTCACGACATTGTGCACACCATTGAGCGGCAATCTGCGGCGTCACTGGTAGCGCTGTTTGATCGCATCGATGCCTGGCGTAAGCCGCAGCGCGTTGAGCAGATGGCGCTGACCAGCGAAGCAGATGCGCGCGGACGTGCCGGGCTGGAGAGTATGCCTTATCCGCAGGGCGACTATCTGCGTCGTGCTTTTGCGCTGGCGCAGACGGTGCCGACTAAAGCGGTCGTCGAAGCGGGATTCAAAGGGATGGAAGTGCGAAAAGAGATGACGCGACGACGCATTGCCGCTGTCGCGCAAGGTCTGGCGATTGGGCAGCCTGACTAGCAGGCTGCCACAGGTTTACATGAAGACCATGTAAACCGCTGCCGCCACGATGAAGCGGTAAATGGCGAACGAGACAAAAGAGATGCGTTTGATCAGCTCAAGGAAGGCTTTAATCGCAATCAGCGCCACGATAAACGCCGTGACAAAGCCCACGGCGAACATCGGGAAGTCCGCCATCGTCAGGAAGCCGATGCTCTTGTACATGTCCAGTACAGTCGCACCCATCATCATTGGCACGGCCAGGATGAAGGAGAATTCTGACGCGGCATAGCGGCTCACACCCATCAGCATCCCGCCGGAGATGGTTGCTCCAGAACGTGAGAAGCCCGGCCACAGCGCTAAGCACTGGAAACAGCCAATCATAAACGCCTGACGATAGGTAATATCATCGACACCTACGGCTTTCGGCTGTTTTGGCTTGAGATACTCTGCGGCCAGCAGCAGCACACCCCCCACGACCAGCGCGTACATCACGTTGATCGGATTGAACAGCGTTTTGATCTGATCGTGCAGCACCAGACCCACCACCACAGCCGGAACCATACCCAGCAGGATATGGATCAGCGACAGACGACCGGTGCCGACACCTTCATGTTTGACTTCGCCAAAGTGAATGCCGATCAGGCCAAACAGACGGCGCCAGAACATCACTACTACAGCCAGAATCGATCCTAACTGGATCACAACTTCAAAGGTCTCGGCTTTTTCACCTTCAAAGCCCAGCAGGTGACCCACTATAATCATGTGCCCTGTGGAAGAGACCGGTAAAAATTCGGTCAGCCCTTCCACAACGCCCAGGATTGCAGCTACCCAAAGCTGATGAATATCTGCCATCAAATGTTCCCTCTATCCGTTTCAAAACCATTAAAAAGGCGGTAGCGCGTTGCTATCGCCTGAAATCATGCCGCAATTAGCCTGAATTAAACCTTAAGCTCCGCTCCGTTTCGCCTGCTGTAACGAAACGGTCCACGCTATGACAGACAGTAATTTGGTTTGGTTTCATTGTGATGGCAATCACATCGTATTTATTTAGGAATAGTCCCGCGCTCAATTCGCACGCCAACCTGCGCCGCCTGGGCTACAGCGCCCGGTTTGCTTACCTTTATGCGTACGCCAGGCGAATTGAAACGGTTCATCAACAGATCCGCGATTTCTTCAGCTACCCGCTCAACCAGGGCAAAACGCCCCCCATTCAGATGGGTCAGAATCGCAGAGGAGACATCGGCATAGCTGAGACAATCTTTCACATCGTCGCTGCTGGCCGCCAGACGGTTATCCCAGGCCATTTCGACATCGAGCACCAGCTTCTGCTGTATACCCTGTTCCCAGTCGTAAACGCCAATGGTGGTGAACACCGTGAGTTGTTCTATAAATACGATATCCATGATGAGGGTCTCTGTTTTTGGCTAAGCCGGATACCACTTCCGGCGGATTATGCGTATTATCCACGGTTGATGAGATCAAAACGACCCTAAAGGGAACGGTACGGTGTTATGAGTGCTTTCGCGCTTGGTATGATTATTTTCGCGTATCTTTGCGGTTCGATTTCCAGTGCGATTCTGGTTTGCAAACTCGCTGGCCTGCCCGATCCCCGCACACACGGTTCCGGTAATCCGGGTGCCACCAACGTACTGCGTCTGGGCGGTAAAGCCGCTGCAGCCAGCGTATTAGTGTTTGATGTGCTGAAAGGGATGGTACCGGTCTGGCTGGCTTATCTGATGCACGTGACGCCGCTCTATCTTGGCCTGACCGCCATTGCCGCCTGTCTCGGTCATATTTATCCGGTGTTCTTTCACTTTCGCGGTGGCAAAGGCGTAGCAACGGCATTTGGCGCGATTGCGCCGATTGGCTGGGACTTAACCGGGCTGGTTACCGGCACATGGCTGCTCACGGTGCTACTCAGTGGCTATTCTTCGCTGGGGGCGATTGTCAGTGCACTGATCGCGCCATTCTATGTCTGGTGGTTCAAACCGCAGTTTACCTTTCCGGTTTCCATGCTCTCCTGTCTGATCCTGCTGCGTCATCACGATAATATTCAGCGGCTGTGGCGCGGTCAGGAAGGTAAAATCTGGAAGCGCAAAAAGAAATCTCAGCCATAAAAAAAGCCGGCAAGCCGGCTTTTTTCACATCAGATCGCGGGCAACTCCGCCAGCGGCCATCGCGGCCGCACGCTGACGCTTAACTCGCCCCGTGTTCCGCCTTTTAACCGCACCATGCCCGCATACGCGATCATTGCACCGTTGTCGGTACAGAACTCCGGGCGGGCGTAAAACACTTCGCCGCCGCGCTTTTGCATCATAATTGCCATCTGCTCGCGCAATGTGCGGTTAGCGCTGACGCCCCCGGCAATCACCAGACGCTTAAAGCCGGTCTGATCCAGCGCGCGTTTACATTTGATCGACAGCGTATCCACCACCGCATCTTCAAAGGCGCGGGCGATGTCAGCACGGGTCTGCGCATCATCAGGATTGGCGCGAATCGTATTAGCAGCAAAGGTTTTCAGGCCGGAGAAGCTGAAATCCAGGCCCGGACGATCGGTCATCGGACGCGGGAAGGTGAAACGCCCCGCCGTGCCCTGCTGCGCCATCTTCGACAGCATCGGCCCGCCCGGATAATCCAGGCCGAGCAGCTTCGCCGTCTTATCAAAGGCTTCGCCCGCGGCATCATCGATCGATTCACCCAGCAATTCATATTCACCGACGCCGGTGACGCTAATCAGCTGGGTATGCCCGCCGGACACCAGCAGTGCGACAAACGGAAACTCCGGTGGATTCTCTTCCAGCATTGGTGCCAGCAGGTGCCCTTCCATATGATGAACCGGCACGGCAGGCACTTTCCATGCAAACGCCAGCGCGCGGCCAATGGTGGCGCCGACCAGTAGCGCACCGACCAGTCCGGGACCGGCAGTGTAAGCGACTGCATCAATCTGCTGCGGCTCCAGACCCGCTTCTTTCAGCGCCGCCTGAATCAGCGGCACGGTTTTACGCACGTGATCGCGTGAGGCCAGTTCCGGCACCACACCACCATAGTCGGCGTGCAGTTTTACCTGGCTGTAGAGCTGGTTAGCCAGTAATCCAGCCTCGTCATCATAGATTGCGATGCCGGTTTCATCGCACGACGTTTCAATACCCAGAATTCGCATTGCATCACCTCATTCTTGCGGCGCGCAGTTTATCACAGCAATGTGATGTGCAGCGCGGGCATCCCGCGTAAAAAGTCATTTTCTGTCGGCTAAAGAGTGCGCTATACTCCCGCCCCTGGAAAAACCGGCAGCCGCACAGGCAAACGCTCCTGTTGGTTTCAAATTATCCATGGTGCTTTACAAACCAACATGGGTTGGAGTAAAATGCTGCACCATTTTGAAATGTGCTGGCGCCGCAGTCAGCAGCAAAACCGAATTTTATCGAGGTGAGAGTTACATGCCGGTAATTAAAGTACGTGAAAACGAGCCATTTGACGTAGCACTGCGTCGCTTCAAGCGTTCATGCGAGAAAGCAGGCGTTCTGGCTGAAGTTCGTCGTCGTGAGTTCTATGAAAAACCGACTACCGAACGTAAGCGCGCTAAAGCGTCAGCAGTTAAGCGTCATGCCAAGAAACTGGCTCGCGAAAACGCACGCCGCACTCGTCTGTACTAAGTCGTTCCGGAGGTTCGCCTCCACCGCGTGATTCACGCAGACAGAGTCAAGTAAAAGGCCGTGCTTTCCGAAAGGAAGCGCGGCTTGTTGCCGTTTATGAGCTGAAAATCTGGGGCGTATGGCTGGACGAATTCCACGCGTATTTATCAACGATTTACTTGCCCGCACGGATATCGTGGATCTTATCGATGCCCGCGTTAAGCTGAAAAAGCAGGGTAAGAATTTCCATGCGTGCTGTCCTTTCCATAATGAAAAAACGCCCTCTTTCACCGTAAACGGCGAAAAGCAGTTCTATCACTGTTTCGGCTGTGGTGCACACGGCAACGCTATCGACTTTTTAATGAACTTTGATCGTCTGGAGTTTGTTGAAAGTATTGAAGAGTTAGCCACTTCCCACGGTTTAGACGTGCCTTACGAAGCAGGCAGCGGGCCCAGCCAGATGGAACGCCATCAGCGCCAGAGCCTGTATCAGCTGATGGAGAACCTGAACGGTTTTTATCAGCAGGGTCTGCAGCAATCCAGTGCGCAGCCAGCACGCGACTATCTTGATCGTCGTGGTCTGAGCGCCGACATCATCAATCATTTCGCCATAGGTTACGCGCCAGCCGGCTGGGATAATGTTCTCAAGCGTTTTGGTAAGCAATCGGAAGACCGCGAATCGTTGATGGAGGCGGGCATGCTGGTCAGCAATGACAAAGGCCGTACCTATGACCGGTTTCGCGACCGCGTCATGTTTCCGATCCGCGATAAACGTGGACGCGTCATCGGTTTTGGTGGCCGCGTACTGGGTAACGATACGCCGAAGTATCTGAACTCACCGGAAACCCCTATTTTCCATAAAGGCCGCCAGCTCTATGGCCTGTATGAAGCAGTTAAGAACCATCCTGAACCCGCCCGCCTGTTAGTGGTCGAGGGATACATGGACGTGGTTGCGCTGGCGCAGTACGGGATCGATTATGCCGTCGCGTCATTAGGCACCTCAACCACGGCTGAACACATTCAGTTGCTGTTTCGCAGTACCGACACCGTGATCTGCTGTTACGACGGCGACAGGGCGGGTCGTGAAGCGGCATGGCGTGCGCTTGAGACCGCATTGCCTTACATGAATGATGGTCGTCAGCTACGCTTTATGTTTTTACCTGAGGGTGAAGACCCGGATACGCTGGTACGCAAAGAGGGTAAAGCCGCCTTCGAAGCGAGGATGGAGCAGGCCATGCCGCTCTCTTCGTTTTTGTTTGATAGCCTGCTGCCGCAGGTAGATCTGAGCTCACGCGACGGAAAAGCGCGTCTGAGCACACTGGCTTTACCGCTGATTACCCAGATCCCCGGTGAGACCTTGCGTATTTATATGCGTCAGGAGTTGGGGAACAAACTGGGTATTCTTGACGACAATCAACTTGAAAAGCTGATGCCGAAGCTGGCTGCAAGTGGAACGGCGCCAGTTGCGCCACCGCTGAAACGGACCACCATGCGTGTGCTGATCGCCTTGCTGATTCAGAACCCGCAGCTGGCTACCCTGGTACCTTCGCTTGATGGGCTGTCTGAGTCAAAAATGCCGGGTTTACCGCTATTTATTGAGTTAGTGGGTCGTTGCACTGAGAATCCTGGATTGACCACCGGACAGCTACTAGAGTTATATCGCGGAACAAATTTTAGTCAGACGCTTGAAACGCTGGCGATCTGGAACCACATGATAGTAGATGAAGAAGCCGAAGCGGTATTTCAGGACTCGCTGGCCAGCATCTACGATTCTGCTCTTGAAGAGCGTTTGGAATTTTTGATTGCGCGTGAGCGCACCCAGGGACTGAGCGCCGATGAGCGCCGTGAACTCTGGACACTCAGTCAGGCTTTTGCCAGGAAATAATTTAGCACGCTGCCCGTTCTGACGAAGGGCAGCGTGGCTGTTTTAAGGCCGGGAGCGTTAAGCCAGGCCTGTACCACCAAAATTTATACAAGCGGCTTAAGTGCCGATTACTGTTGGGCAAAGCCCACGCCGCGACGAAGGCAGCGGCAAGAATTAAACGCCTTTACTGCTATTGTTGGCTCGCTGCCGACCGACACCAATCTAATTTAACAGAAGTGTGGATACCGTCTTATGGAGCAAAACCCGCAGTCACAGCTCAAGCTTCTTGTCACCCGTGGTAAGGAGCAAGGCTATCTGACCTATGCTGAGGTCAATGACCATCTGCCGGAAGATATCGTCGACTCAGATCAGATCGAAGACATCATCCAGATGATTAACGACATGGGTATTCAGGTGGTTGAAGAAGCCCCGGATGCTGACGATCTGATGCTGAATGAAAACAGCTCCGATACTGACGAAGATGCCGCGGAAGCTGCCGCTCAGGTGTTATCCAGCGTTGAATCTGAAATCGGGCGCACCACTGACCCGGTTCGCATGTATATGCGTGAAATGGGTACCGTTGAACTGCTGACGCGCGAAGGCGAAATCGACATCGCCAAGCGTATTGAAGACGGTATCAACCAGGTTCAGTGTTCCGTAGCCGAATACCCTGAAGCGATTACTTATCTTCTGGACCAGTACGACAAAGTTGAAGCAGGTGAATCACGCCTCTCCGATCTGATCACGGGTTTCGTCGATCCTAACGCAGAAGAAGATCTGGCCCCGACGGCAACGCACGTGGGCTCCGAACTTTCTGAAGCCGATCGTAACGACGACGATGAAGAAGATGAAGAGGATGATGACAGCTCCGACGACGATAATTCTATCGACCCGGAACTGGCACGCGAGAAGTTTTCTGACCTGCGTAAGCAGTATGAAACCACCCGCGACGTGATTAAAAGCAAAGGTCGCAGTCATGCTGCTGCCGTTGCCGAAATCCAGAACCTTTCCGACGTCTTCAAGCAGTTCCGCCTGGTACCGAAGCAGTTCGATTACCTGGTAGGCAGCATGCGCACCATGATGGAACGTGTCCGTACCCAGGAACGTCTGATCATGAAGCTCTGTATTGAGCTGTGCAAAATGCCGAAGAAAAACTTCATCACGCTGTTTACCGGCAACGAAACCAATGAAAGCTGGTTCAAAGCCGCACTGGCAATGAACAAGCCATGGTCTGAGAAGCTGCTGGAAGTGCAGGATGACGTAATGCGTTCCCTGCAGAAACTGGCACAGGTTGAAGAAGAGACCGGCCTGACTATTGAACAGGTTAAAGATATTAACCGTCGCATGTCGATCGGTGAAGCTAAAGCCCGTCGCGCCAAGAAAGAGATGGTGGAAGCGAACCTGCGTCTGGTTATTTCGATTGCCAAAAAATACACCAACCGCGGTCTGCAGTTCCTCGACCTGATTCAGGAAGGTAATATCGGCCTGATGAAAGCGGTAGATAAGTTTGAATATCGCCGTGGTTACAAGTTCTCGACCTATGCGACCTGGTGGATCCGTCAGGCTATCACCCGCTCTATCGCTGACCAGGCACGTACCATCCGTATTCCGGTGCACATGATTGAGACCATCAACAAGCTCAACCGTATTTCGCGCCAGATGCTGCAGGAGATGGGCCGCGAACCGACGCCGGAAGAGCTGGCTGAGCGTATGCTGATGCCGGAAGATAAAATCCGCAAAGTGCTGAAAATCGCTAAAGAGCCGATCTCGATGGAGACGCCGATTGGTGATGATGAAGATTCACATCTGGGCGATTTTATCGAAGACACCACGCTGGAGCTGCCGCTGGATTCTGCTACCTCAGAGAGCCTGCGTTCTGCCACCCACGATGTGCTGGCTGGCCTGACCGCGCGTGAAGCGAAAGTACTGCGCATGCGTTTCGGTATTGATATGAATACCGACCATACGCTGGAAGAAGTGGGCAAACAGTTTGACGTTACGCGTGAGCGTATTCGTCAGATTGAAGCGAAAGCCCTGCGTAAACTGCGCCATCCGAGCCGTTCGGAAGTGCTGCGTAGCTTCCTCGACGATTAAGTCCGACAAAAACCCCGGTTCGCCGGGGTTTTTTATGCCTGCCTGCTACCCGCCTCTCCCCTGCCCTGCGCAGGTTCAGCTGCTCTCCGGATGCAGTTCCAGCCAGAGCTGACGATACGCCTCAACCATTTCGTCCAGTGATGCGCGATTCAGACCACTGGGATTCGGCAACACCCATACCTGCGTTTTCCCCATACAGATCGGCTGTTTCCCCCATTCGACTTTGCTCTGCTTAAAGGCACGACGAAACGCATCTTTACCCAGAATCGCCAGCGCGGCGGGCTGATAATTCAGCACCTTTTCCATCAGCCGCTTGCCGCCGTCCCGCAGCTCATCAGGCGCTAACTCATTCGCCTGCACCGTGGGCCGCTCGACCAGCATCGTGATGCCGCAGCCGGTTTCCTCCAGGCGCTGCTCCTCTTCGGGTTTCAGCTGTTCCCGGGTGAATCCCGCCAGATGGATCACCTTCCAGAAGCGATTACCGGGATGTGCAAAGTGGAACCCCTGATGGGCCGTTGACTGGCCTGGGTTAATGCCGCAGAACAGTACATCCAGACCGGAACTGATGATGTCGCGGATAGCGTGTTCACTCATGCTGTGACCTCCAGCGTGCGCTGCTTCAGCGCTGTGCGACTGCGTTGCAGCAGCAGGCTGGCCTGCTCCGCATCCGGACAGGCTCGCGCCAGCGCCAGCGCGCCAATCATCTCTGCCATCATGCTTGAAGCAAGCGTATCCGCTTCCGTCCACCCCAGCTCACTCAGCACCTGCGTCAGGCTGGCATGCATCGTACTGAAGCCCTGAGCGAAGATCTGTCGCGTCGGTTGGGGAAGATGCGCCACTTCGCTCACCAGCGCTGCCATCGGACAGCCCTGCGCCGGTGCATTACGATGCGCCTCGGATAGATAGCTATCAATAAAGTCTGCTACCTGCTGCGCTAGCTGGGTCACGGACTCAGCGGGCTTAAAGGTATCGGCTTCAGCGAACATATGCTTTAGCACCTCCTCAACCAGCTCCTCACGTGACGCAAAATGTGCATAAAAACCGCCGTGTGTCAGCCCGACCCGCTTCATCAGCGCCGCTACACCGATTCCTTCGGTGCCGGTTTCACGCATCACACGCGCCGCCTCATCAAGGATACGCTGCCGCGTCTGTGCTTTGCTGCTCTGCTTCTCCATCTCATCTCCTGCGGTGCCTGCTACGTAGCGTCTGGCTATTATAGTAATTATTACGGTCATCATATTCCAGCTTGACGGCAGATATGATGATCGTCATATTTATAGCGATTATGACGATCATCATACGAGGAAAAAAGATGTCAAAATCAGGCACAGCATTAATCACCGGCGCATCCAGCGGTATCGGCGCGACTTATGCAAAACGACTGGCAGCACGCGGTTATGATCTGATCCTGGTCGCCCGGGATCAGGCGCGACTCACCACCCTGGCGGACACACTGGCAAAGCTGCACGCTGTTCAGGTGACCGTGATGAAGGCTGACTTAACGCAGGAGCAGGACCTGCAGCGTGTGGAGTCGGAGCTCGCGAACAACGCACAGATTACGCTGCTGCTGAACAACGCGGGCATGAACGTTGAGGGTGAGTTTCTGGAGGCGGACATCACACGCATTAACAGCATGCTGGCGTTAAATATTCTGGCCCCAACCCGTCTGGCACAGGCGGCTGGCCGGACATTCAAAGCACGCGGTCACGGCATCATTATCAATATCGCGTCGGTGCTGTCGCTGGTGCACGAGATGTTCAATGGTGCCTACAACGCCACCAAGTCTTACGTGCTGACACTGACGCGTGCGATGCAGCGCGAACTCGCAGAGAGCGGCGTGCAGGTACAGGCGGTGTTACCCGGTGCGACCCGTACGGAGATTTTCGACCGCGCAGGCCAGTCTATCAATGAAATCCCGGCTGAAATGCTGATGGACGTTGATGAGATGGTGGACGCCGCGCTTGCCGGACTCGACAGCAAGGAGACGGTAACTATTCCGGCGCTGGAAGATCTGCAGATGTGGCACGATTACGATCGGGCGCGTGGTGCAATGGTTCCTCACCTTTCACGGGACAAATCGGCATCCCGCTATCGTCAGAAGTGAGTCAGTCTTAATTCTTTCCGCCTGAAGTACAGTTCTGTTAAAGGCACGGTAAAGCATTATCCGTGCCGTTTTGCGACTACAGCTTCAGGCGTTGCCAGATTTGTTATAGAAATCAGCAGCTAAATCGCTGCTGCTTATTTCAGCAACCGATGGCGGAGTGCTGGATCGCCCTGAAGAGATACTTTATAATCCCCGCTCCGCTGGCCCCTTAGCTCAGTGGTTAGAGCAGGCGACTCATAATCGCTTGGTCGCTGGTTCAAGCCCAGCAGGGGCCACCAAATTTAATGATGAAAATCATGCAGTTAAGCCGCTTTTTTAAAGCGGCTTTTTTGTATCTAAAGAACAAATGCCCCCTTTTCGTCCCCCAACCAAAGCTAAACAGCAGTGTGATGGTGGTGCTTTATAAAGCTGAGGGCCATCATCAGAAGATTACATATCTTTATTGAGCATTTTTTTTATGTGCTTTCTGCCTGCATCAATCTGCATTTCCCTCCAGCTACTATAAGAAGTGTTTTGCGTTATGAAGTCTTCCCATGCCTGATCAGGTATGGCGGCAAAATCCTCCTTAGTTTCAACGCTAAATCCTGATTTATCAAACATATCCTCAAGAGAAGTGAATGAAGAGCACTCAGCCAAAAACTGCTTATTAAAAAGTTCACTAAAAGGTATCGATTGTGTCCCTGAAACTGCTTCAAGGTTTTTTTTGAGTTGATCAATCTGGTTACTAAATTTTTTAACCATATAGCCTCCTTATGGCGTATATTATTTATTTAACCTGTTTTCGTTATCAACCACTGTAGCAATAATATAAAAATATAGACGAATGTTGCCATACCTAAAAATAAGCAGCTTTGTATAAACCAAATAAAGTATCTATTAAATACTTTTTGAGGGTAAAGCAGTATTCTCTTAGACATACCTTGTTCACTTCTACATGTTAGTAACTCAGGCAACTCTGTATTTAGCGACAGAACTTCGCATCTAAAATTTTCTTTAGGTGCAATGTACTCAAAAGTGACTACATACCTTCCGTTATAATCATAGCTTTCTGTATACGGCTTGACAGGCCAGACATTCATATGCATATCTTTGTAATTAAAAATCAACTCTAATTTTTTGGCAGCTTCCCTTCCTTCGTTCATTATAATATAAGACTTTGTATTGACGACTTGCTTAGCTTTTATTATTTCGCCAGCACCATCTTTCAATGGTTCTTCTATCAGAAAGCTGAACTGATGCAATTCACCTATGGATACTTTTGCGCTTCCTTTGAAGAAGTTATTCAGTATAAATGTAATCAGCGGTACTAATATCGAGATTATTTCTTTTCCATACTGAGTCAAAATATTCATATAGTTTCCAAAAATATTTTTTAAAAAAATAAAAAAATTGGTTAAAAACTTTAATTTTACTAGGTTTTGAATGAGCCTACATTCTTCCCTTCAATATTTTTCAGTCTCTCTTTTTGAATATTATCTGCTGCAGCCCTTGAGCTGTCTGCATTGATTGAATTTTATTTCATTTTGCAACATGTTCTAGCTGAGATCCAGAAGATGACGTAAACTTATTAATATTCATAAAATTCAACAACATGAAATAAAAAAGAGATTCATCCGAGATCCAGAAAACTGAAAAGCACTGAAATTCTTTTCACTCTTTTCAGTTGGCGAACTCTGGCAGAAAGCCAGCAATGGCGCGCTCCGGTCAGGCGATTTGTAGAAAAATAAAACTGAAAAATTTTTATGATCCAAAACCTGCAGGCGGGTGCGGTGTAGCGCCGATTTTGTCTGCGCAGCGATTATTTTGCCGGGGCTGACGCGCAGCCAGTGCCACGCTGTGCGGATGATCTATCTAGGGTTGGCGTGCAAGATGGCTGCGCATGTGCGTGGCGCATAGTGCGGCTGAGGCGCTCTGGTGACAGGTAATAAAAAACCCGCTGTGATAGCGGGTCAGTGTGATGGCTTAGCCAATGACGGGGGAATACTTCTTACTGAGCGCAGCAGCCTGCTGGCCACTCTGCCCGATAGCGCTGCTGTTCGTGGGCTGTCCTGTTGACGGGTGCGTATGACTTGCCAGTTGTTCAGCCAGCTGCTGTACCAGCGCCACGGTATCGAGCATCAGCTGGGCCACGTTAATCTTCTCTGAACCAATCCACACCACCGGCGCGATAATTTCCTGACGCGTCCCGGCAATGCTCTGGCGCAGCTGGCCAATTTTCTCAGTCAGTGCCTGCCCGACTTTTATGGCCGCGCTGCCGGTGACGTCTGTTTCCGCATTACCGCCCACTGTAATCAGCTGGCTCTGCTGCACGGCCACGCTGTAACTGCCGGTAGTGACATGCTGAATGGCTCCGGCCATCAGTGACGCCGTTCCGATCACCGTGGTCCTGTCCGTTGCTTTCACAGTCGTTTCCCTGCTGACCAGCTCACGCTTTTCAGTATCGGCTTTAACCTCCCGGCTCATGGACGTTTCACGGATGGCCTGATCGGTCTGGCGCTCCCAGTCTCCCGCCTGTGTTACCCGCTGTGATACTTCCGCGCGCTGCTGCTGCAGCTGTTCTCCCGGCTTAACGTCCGGCAGGCTGGTCCCTTCCGGCATAGTCTGGCGCACAAACGGCTTGTCCGGGCGTCCGCCGGTAAAACCGACCTCAACCAGCGTACCCTCTGGCGGGAACTGGAACATACCGGAATCATTACCGGCCATCGGTACGGGTAACGGCACGGCAGGATAAACCGGCGTACTGCCGTCCGGATTGCCGTCAGCATCAAGCAGCTGCAGATCGACGGCATAGCGCGGCCTGAAGGGGTCAGCAAAGTTTCCGCTTTTAACCGCCTCTGTCGGGGCAACAACGCGCGCCATTTTAGGCAGGTGCAGGCCGCTGGCCAGCTCCGGGTAATGGCTTTCAACCTGACGCTGCACCGGTGTTTTCTGCAGCGGCTGACCTGTTGTGCGGTTTCGCGGCGTCCAGGTGATTGTCATGGTGTCGCTGTTCAGCTGCACCTTTGTCACGCGCTGGCCGTTCACCTCTACGCCCGGACGAAGTGACTGGATCACAGGTACGGTCATCGTATTGCCACCGGCAGTGGACTGGCTGAACTCCGGCGGAATATCCACCGGCTTACCGGCAAACAGCGCCTTTTCAGCGCCGCCCAGATACATGCTGCCATCGGGCAGCTGATACCAGATGTAATCGGCAACCCCGAAGGCGCGCCCCAGACTGGCCAGCAGCTGAAATCCCGTGCCGCTGTGCGTGAAATGCGGGATCGGCCTGTCGCTGTAATCTGCCTGCGGCACGGTGACAGTCAGGCCGCTGTGTTCTTCCAGCCAGGCGGCAATCTGGCGAAGCGTCGGGTGCTGGAAGGCGCACGGCCAGGCGCGATCAAATACGCCGCACAGCTCCCGGATGAAAAGGCGCTGATAGCCGGTTTCTGAAGGCTGCGAGCGCTCCACGTATCCGGTAAACCAGCGCAGCAGCCGGTCAGGGTAGCCGGTGTCAATGCGGACCATTTTGCCGGTGTAATCCGTGCTGGTCTTTGCCGTGATAAAGCCACGGCCACAGCTGTTAAGCTCCAGTACCAGAGCGGCATCCGTCAGATGCACTTCGTCAGTTGACAGGTAAAGCCGGGTTACAGGTTTCATCGCTATTCCAGTGCGTCGTTCACCGGCTTAAGCACTTTGCGCTCAAACCACGTCATTTGTTCTTCGCTCTCGCCTGCGGCCTGCCCTTTGCCGCCCGCGCTGCCGGTCTGTTTCGTGGCCGTGGTTTTACCGCTTGCGCGCGCTTCACGCTTTTCCTGAACGCTGACATGCTCAGTCAGCGTGAACGTTATCAGCCAGGACATTTTTCCTTCCTGCTGCGGTGCGTCCACGTTGCCGGTGAAAGTCGCCTCACGAAAACTCACCGCGCGCGCTACCTCATGCG
This sequence comes from Pantoea sp. XY16, assembly GCF_025153065.1. Taxonomy (NCBI): domain Bacteria; kingdom Pseudomonadati; phylum Pseudomonadota; class Gammaproteobacteria; order Enterobacterales; family Erwiniaceae; genus Pantoea; species Pantoea sp. XY16. Next base: position 113,608 of record NZ_JANZNP010000010.1, read on the forward strand.
CCACGCGGTATTTCTGCCGCTGGCCACTGGCATCAGTTGCAGACGCCAGCTCAAAAATGCGCTTCAGCAGGGCAATATCACTGAACCCGATTTCGCCGCTGATCCGCAGCTCTTTTCCCTTGATGCCCTGCTCTGCCTTTGCCGTTGAACTGGTCTGCCCGGACTGGTCTTTGTCCTGAAAAGCCATTGAAACGGTCACCCGCATATTTTTAAGCGGGATGCCCTCACCGTTAAGCGCCAGCGTCGGGTTTGTACTCATGGATCATGCCTCTTATTCCTTCAAGATTGTCACCGACCAGCATCACCGCAGCCGTATGCACAGCGGACGGCTGCGGAATGTCTTTCACCAGCTGCGTGAGCGTAGTCACCACATCGCCGCTGCCGGTAAACACCCATGCCCGTGCGCTTTTGCCCTGCAGATCGCCCAGCCCGGCGGCAATGTCTGCCAGCATGGCATCACGTTTCTGGCCAAACGCAGCCAGCTGCGCTTTCAGCCCGTCAAGCCCTGCCGCCGCGCCTGCTTCGCTCTGTGCCTGTTTCACGGCAGCGGCTGCAAACGCGGCGCGGCTGGATGGCACGGACAGCGGCACTGACGACGGCAGCGCAGCGCTCATACCTGCAGGCAGCTGCATCTTTTCCGTGGCCAGCGTGGCGGCTGACTGCGCCAGCCGCTTTACCTGCACAAACGCCGGTGCCGGAAAAACCTCAGTCAGCTGGTTCAGTGAGGACATAAAACTGTCATGCGTCTGGCTGGCCACCATCAAAATCACCACGTCAGATTTTCCGCCGATGCCTGCCAGCTTCTGCGCCAGATAGGCCGTGGCGTTAACCGGACTCAGATACGCGCCGTTATCGGTTTGCTGTCCCAGCCCGTAAATCCATGGATGCACCGGGACCATGCTGCAATTCAGCGCGGTCACTGCATCCGTCAGCGCCAGCCGCGCCTCACGCCACATCATTCAGCTCCGGCCATACAATGTTATCCGGGTCTGAAACATCAAGCTCAATCAGATCAAGGCGGTAATTTTTCAGCGCTGTCAGACGGGCAGACTGCTCAGCGGTTGCTCTGCCCAGCTCAACCGCATCCAGTAGCGGGGACATTTCTGCAACCGCATCAGCAATAAGTGACAGGCGTTTTTTATCTGCCAGCTCAACCCTTTCAGCCTGGGTGTAGGTGCGCGGGACGATTGCGGAACCGTCAAACATCCATGAACCATCAATCGAGATACTTTCGGGAACCGCTTCTTTTTCGACTTCAGCAACGGAATATCCGCCAGGGTAAAGGCGCGATGCGTCAAACCCGAAAGAACGGATCACGCCGTCGCTGTCAAAGCAGACTTTAAGCGTGTCATCGCTGAAGCGCATACGGTGAAAATACCAGTCCTCACCTTTCTCACTCTGAAAATAAAGCGCGGGGATCATTAAATCCGCATATTCCGGAATGTACTGCGTGAAATTTTTGAGTATTAACATCATGCCGTATGTCCTACATTTACCCATCCCATTGACGGGATATACTTCTGAATGGGACGGTAAAACACCGTATCCCCGCCTGGGTTATCGCCTTCATAATTCCAGCCGGTCATCACGCAACCACCGGGAACGCGCTGCTGGCCATTTTTAACAATAAGGAATGCGCCTTCACCACCCAGGGCAACATCTGCAACCCTGTTAACCTGCGCATCCTGCGCTTTATTCCACGCATCGTTTGCTGTGCCTCTTACACCGTTAAGGGTGTTATTTACCTCACCGATTTTGCCGACAATCCAGTTATTCAGATATCCGCCCCATACACCGCCGTAAATGTTTCCATCGACTGCAATAAATGCGCCTCCTGCATGTAGCTGACCAGGTGCTCTGAAACTGCCGTCATTGCGGAATGCAAATGAAGTAACGCCCCCGTAGCCATCTACCAGAATTTCAGCAAACGCATAATTGCTGACAACCTCAACCATACGGAAACATGCCGACGCGCCATCTTTGAAATCCATGTCACCGCCACGGTTTTTAATACAGGAGCGAAACATGGGCGCATAAATAGCCTGTCCGGCGCTACCATTTTTAGTAGCAGAAATTACAGTAACGCTGGCTTCTTCATTCAGGGTGCCACCCCACATCGGATAGGCATTGGTCTGTGCGGGCGTAGGCGGATTGTGAGTAGTGAACATCTCACCAATGTAGGAGGCGTCAACCGTTAAATGTGGTTTCGCGTCAGTACCCCAGTCAATAAACATCTGGTGATTACCGGATGAACGCTGACCGCCATTGGCCTGCACCGCCATCCAGTTACCTACCTTGTCGAGTTTCAGCACTTCCCTGGCTTTATTGATATCAGTAAGGTCTGACAGGTTTGCTGACGACTTCAGGCGCGAACTGGCATTATCGTTTGCCGCTTTTACCGCTTTAGGCGTTGCCGCAGCCGTTTCGCTGGCGCTGTCCGTTGCGCTGCTCAACTGAACGAAACCTTTTTCTTTCAGTGTCGCATCCGGGTGATTGCGTGACTGCTCATGTTTTTTCAGCGCATCACTGGCCTGCTGATTATCCAGCGACCCTTTGGGGCGGAGGTCTGTGATATTACCGGCAGCGTCAATGCCTGCCAGCGCTGACACGTAATGCTTAACACCGTCCAGCTCATAATCAGCAAGATCAGCCGCCACAGTGATTTTGCTCTGCACGCCCCAGACGCTGGCCAGCGTCCCGGTAAAGCACACGTCCAGCCATACTTTTACCGGCTTCACGCCGACCGTAATATTCTGGTCAGCATCCAGCTGCGCGCGCAGGCCGCCCACGTATCCCGCACCACGGGAAACAAAAAACTGCGTGCCGCTTTTGCCGACCAGCCAGCCGTCACCGAAAAACGCCGCCGGGCCGTAAATATCGATGTTTTCCAGGCGCTGACGTTCATCCATCGCCCCCATGCGCGCGGTGAAATCAATCTGCCACGTTTCCGCTGGCGTACTGATACCGGTTTCCTGCTGTGCGCCGCTGTACTCCATCAGGAATGAACGTGTCAGAACGTTGCCCTGCTGGCCTTCGCGCGTTTTCAGCTTCTGCTGTGCCGGGGCATGAACAATCATGGCCAGCGTCCCGGTCGCGCTGTTCACCAGGCCAATCCAGTTAAACGTAAAATCGCCCGTGTCCGCGCCCAGTACCACCGAATGCACCACCGCATTCTGATTCACCACGCCTTTGCGCGTGACCGCCTGCCGGTGAACTATCTGTGTCTCTGGCGGGATGCCTTCGCTGCGGTTTACAGGCTTAGCCGGATCGAGGTCCGGCACGTTCGCAAAAATGAACCCATCCAGTAAAACCGGCTCACCGGATTCCGCCTGGCGCGCTTTCCACTGCTCAAATGCAGTCGTGATAACTGTCTGTGACATAATTTTCCCTTAAATTCCTGCGCTGAACGTCGCGCTGGCCACGTCCGCCTTAGCAATGCGCGCCGGGTAAACAACATATTCACCCTGGTCCCAGCCTGCGCGGATGGCGAACGGCTGCGAGGTGATCACCTCAAACTGATAGCGGCGGCACGTCCTGCCGTACTGCTGGATAATCTGCAGCAGCAGCTGCGCGTTGTCCGCAATCTGGCTGTCAGAAACGCGCACCTGTATCACGTCCCAGTCAATGCCGGGCTGGCGCTCGACCAGCTCCACATACCCGATCCCCAGCCGCTCAAAAATGCTGATAAACCCTGACACGGACCCTGCATCGCGCGCGTTGATAAACGCAAACGCCACGCGCCTGCGGAACAGCGAAAGCGGCTCACCGTTGAAGCGGGTAATATCCCGGTCATACGCCAGCAGATTCAGCAGCGGTTCAGAACAGGTCAGCGGATCAAACTGGCTGACCGGCCACGTAATCCAGCCATAAACCTGCGCCCAGAACCGGCGTGCGGCTTTCAGAAGTTTGTCCGGCTCCCCTTTGCGCATCCACGTGGGCAGACGCAGCCCGGCCAGCTTTTTATCGAAATCAGTCATGTTCAATACTCACTGTCAGGCTGTTAAGACGCGGCACGCTCAGATCGCTGACGATATCGCCCAGCGAAAAGGTGACCGAATCGACTTCCGGAAAAGCCCTGTGCAGCTCACGTCCAAGGTTCGAAAATGAAAAGCGCGCGTAGGGCCACGTCTTTTTAACGTCATAGTCCGCGTTTTCACGGAAGGCGCTGCGAATAAGGTTTCCGGCATTTTTAATCAGCAGCGCCTGATTTTCGGCAGTCATGTTGTCCGGGTTTTGCAGATACATTTTCACACTCAGATCGTGCCGGGTTTCCGGCATTGCGAAGCACTGCATATCGTCGCCGTGGCCGTGATGGCCCTGCGTGTTGATGTAGTCATTAACCGCCGTGATAAACGGATCTGACAGCACGCCGGAATCCAGCAAAAGATAGGCATTTGCCGTTCCCGGTCCGCGCGGCGCATCGTGCAGAAAGAAAATCCGGTCAATGCTCAGCCCCACTACCCCGGCAATCATTGAGCGGTAAACAGCGTCTGTGTGGTAGTTACCCACCAGGTTAAACTGATTGCGGCAGCGCTCGCGCAGCTCGTCATCACTCTCTTCATCTGCACCCGGCACGGTCAGCCAGTCTTCCTCACTCTCCGCCTGCACAATGCCGGTGACGGCCACCGGCAGGATGCGGTAATAGCCCGGCGCAAGGTTCCATGCGGCCCCCACATCTGACGCGCGCACCGGGATCAGCGCGCTGGCCACCCCTGCCGGAATGGTGAAGTCAGCAACGGTCACCAGCTCGTAAACCACGCCATTAATGCGCTCAGTCTGTATACGTGTACCGGCCTGCACGGTCACATCCGCCCCGGCGCTTTCCTTAGTGAACCGGATCACGCCCTCAGCCCGGCTGGCCGGTTTTGCCGTGACGTTGACCGCCCATGCCAGCAGGCGCAGCATCTGACCGCCTGCCGTGGCCACGAACATATTCACCAGCACCGTGTTGATCATGACGTCCGTCAGCCACAGCACCGGCGCGGTGATAATGGCCGTGACCAGCCGCCAGAACGGCGACATGCGCGAGGTGTTGGTGATAAGCCCTTCCTGTGCGGCAATGTCCGTAAAGCGCGCTTTCAGCTCCGCTTCCGTCACCGGCATCCCGCTTTCTTTCACCACCTCCGTAAAGTCCACCTGCGGTTTGTCCGTCATATGTCCACCCCGTAAGACAGCGCGCCGAAGTCGTATGTACTGGCCGTCACCCAGAGGCGTGACAGGCTTTCTTCTGTCAGCTCAATGGTGCCGGGGATAATCCGTTCATCGTCCTCAATCAGTAATTCAAGCCGCGTCAGGATATCCGCACGCATCGTCTGACTGCGCTCCGCGATTAACTCCGTCAGCAGCCCGGATTCAAGAATTGCGTGTGCAACATCCTGCTGAATACTTTTGCGGTTATTACAGGTGACCGGTTCTTTACCGGTATTTAAAACAAAGTTTCCGTTTTCAATCAGAAGATCGATATACAATAATTCACTCATCCTGCCAGCTCCTGCCACTCCATCAGCTGCTGCGGCGTCATGCCACCACCTGTATTAATTTCCACTTTTTCGATGCGCTTACTGTTATCCGTTACGCTCCGGCTGTTGCTGGAAATGGTTTTATTAATCCCGCCTGTCTCAACACCTTTTAACTGCCCGCCGGTTGTCAGGTTATTTTCGACGCGCGGCGGCGGTGCGGCAGGCTCACCAAATTCCGCAATATCCACACCGGGGATTTTATTTATTTTGCTGATAATCCAGTTCAGTGAACTCAGTGCGGTTTTTTTAATGTTATCCCACAGGTTCGCGAAGAGGTTCATTATCCCGCTGGCCATATTCCCCAGCGTTTGCGTCACGGAAAAACCGGACAGCAGCGCCACAAAGCTATTCCAGCCCTCGCTGATAAACGCCCAGGCTTTACCAAATACACCGGCTACAGCGGCCACCGCACCGGATACAACCTGAAAGGCTTCGGTGTTCATCACGGCGGCTTTAATCGCATCCCAGTGCGCGATCAGCAGATAACAGCCTGCGGCCAGCAATGCGACTGCGCCAATGATCAGCAGAATCGGCCAGCTCATGAAGTTAATGGCCACGCCGGTCATTACCGATGCCATGCGTACGGCCAGCAGTACGCCGCGCAGAGTTCGCATAACTATCGCGTAAGCCTTGACCGCTGCGCTGGCCAGCCAGATCGCCCCGGTGTAAAGGCGCGTTACCAGCAGCAGCCCCATCACTATGCCGCGCAGCCCGGTCATGACAAACGTGGCCATGCCCATCACGATATTGGCCACCGCGCCTGCACCGGCAAAGCTCAGCACGGCCAGCGCCACATATCCGACCACGCGCGCGATGTTCGGAAACATCTGCATCCAGCGCGCAAACGTCTGTCCCATATCCGCCAGGCGGTTCAGCAGCGGATAAATCACCGGTATCAGGGTCAGGCCGATCACGCGGCGGATGGCTTCCAGAATCTGAATAAACCGGTCCCACGGCTTAACCATCTTCGCGGCCATTTCCTGCGTGCGCTTAAGCCCGTCGTTGCCGCCCAGCTCGGTAATGTTACGCTGCAGCGCTGTCACGTTGCCCCACAGCTGTTTCACCACCGCTGAACTGTCACCGAATGCGTCATCAAGCGCCTTCTGCGCCTCCACGTTCCCGGTGATACTCGCGCCATATTTAGCCTGCAGCTTGATCAGGATTTCCGGCATTGACAGCATCTTTCCGGCTTCATTTTTGAAGCTCATGCCCAGCTTTTTCGCGCCATCCTCAGCGCCGGTCAGGAATCCTTCATACGAACCGGACGCCTCTGTACCCAGCGTGCGCTGCAGCTCCCCCATCACGGCAAGCTGCTCGTTAAGGCCGATGCCGTAGTTTGTGCCGACGCCGCGTGCGCCCTCCATCAAATCCTTTATTGCGCCCATTTCCACGCCGAAGCGCTGACGCATAAACGCCACTTTCCCCGAAAGCTGCTCCGCAAACTGCACGTTGCCCAGGCGCTCCGCATCCTCGCGGAAGTTGCCGAACATCTGGCCCATGAACTCTGCCGACTCCGCTGCCGTGCTGCCCAGCGCAGCGGCGGTAAGATTGGCAATCCGGGTAACCTTCGGCAGCTCGTCACCGGTCAGGCCGCTAATGGCGGCGTTAATGCTGGCCGTTGACTGCACAAACTCAACGGCGCTTTTGCCGTAGGTCATCGCAAAAAGGTTCGCGTCCTTTTCAACCTGCTGCAGCGCTGTGCTGTCGATGCCGCGCGCGGTCTGCTCCTGCAGCGCGTCATACATTTCAATGGCAGGACCCAGCGCACCTTTGATGGCCTGACCCACGCCCCACAACGCCGCACCGCCAACACCAACGCGCTGAAACGCTGACCGGGACTTGTCTGCAAATTCCGTGACGCCTGCCTGTGCCTGACGAAGCGGCCGCGTTACCTTGTCGATCAGCGATAACGTAAATTCCAGCTGTTTCATTCGCTTCCCTTAAACGCCAGCGCAATGCCGTTTGCTATGGCAATGCGCTGGTTTTCCCAGTGCCGGTTATCAAGCCACAGCGCGGCGGCAAGGTTATCCGCGCTGTCATCCTCTCCGGGCAGCCAGCGACGGCGTAAGATCAGATACTGTTCGAGTCCGTTGGCGTCAATATTACGGACCCGCTCACTTAGTTTTTTACGGTGATTTCCAGCTCAGGCGTATATTCTTCCAGCACCTTGCCCACAATCTGTAATGCCGCACCCGGCAGCGCCAGTAATTCCTGCAGCGCGTCTTTTGTTTCCGGCGTTACAATACGGACCAGAAAGTTATGCGCCGGGGAAACTTTATTTCCCATCGTGATTTCGTTGATATATTTGTTATAGGCGGTGACGTTCGGCGTAAAAGAAACGTCTTTGCCTGCGATGGTCATTTCAATTTTTTTATCACTCATGCTTTCTTCTCTCTTAAATTAATTTCGTCAATAAGCTGGTTATGGCGCGCCGCGCAGGTTGAATAAATATCAATCCACTGAATTAATAATTCTGCTGCGGCTCTGCCGTTGGTGCCGTTTAATCGGGGAAGATTAACGGGACATTTTGTTTTTAGATTTTCCTGATAGGGTATGCTCTGCGTTTTCACTGGCGGCGTTGTACAGCCTGAAATAATCACCAGACAGGCAATCATTACTGAAAACGGGCTTATCCAGTTCAGCGCGGATGCCTGCCGGTATCGCACCTTTTAATTCCTCCAGTTTGTTTTCAAGCTGCCTGGCGGATTCGCTTGCCACGCCCTGCAGCTGATCACGCGCCCTGTCAGCGGCAATCCCGGCGGCACGCTCTGCGACCAGCTCCATGCTGTCGCGCTTCCACTCCGCGCCGGTCCAACCTGCCAGAAACGCCAGCCCCAGACCGGCCAGCAAAAACAGCACGTTTCTGGCCATCAGCGAACACCGTTATGCTCAAGGCTGAAGTGGTTACCATCCGGATTCGACTTAAAACGCCCGCCCCAGCTGCCGCCCAGTGATTCCCAGTATTCACCCAGCGCCCGGTAATCCTCGGTGCGGGTTTTATACTCGCCGTTAACAAACAGGTTAAAATCCACCGCCAGCCGCTGCGTGTGCAGACTGTTGGCGATGCCGCTGCCCTTCTTCGCATTCAGCGCGGCCTGCTCCGGCGTGCGGTATGCCTCCCCGAACGTCAGGCGCATCCCGTGATCATTTGCCCAGGTGATCAGCTGTGCAATCAGCCCGGTAAATAACTGCTGCTTTTCCGATAGCGTCACTTTCACTTCTCCTTATCGTCGCCACCCAGACGGCGGCGCAACCACATTTCGCAGAACTGATAACCCAGAATCCCCAGTCCCGCCCCAACCCCGTTCACCGCCAGCGGCGACATATCCGGGAACTGCACCAGTGCCGCACCTGCCGCGACCGAAATGGCCGACCCCAGAATGACGCGCCCCACAATCAGGCGCGGCGTGATTTTTTCATTACTGGCCAGCACCTTGCCCAGCGCGATAATCCCGCCGAGCACCAGCAGCTGCATCAGTGTTTTTTCATGGTCCTGCATCGTATCCCCGTTAGCTGATCAGGCTTTCCGTTGCCGCCGCTTCCAGATACGGCACGCCATTAATATTCACGAACTTCGGACTGGTCACGAAGTACTTCACCTTGTGCGTGCTGATAGCGCCGCCCTTCGGATCGATATCCAGCACGTTACTCAGCACCAGTTTGCAGCCGAAGGCTTCCACCTTCGTTTCTTCGCTGCCGACCTTCGCATAAAACAGAAAGTCCAGCGTATCGATGCCGCGCCATGACCCGGCGGCACGCGCCTTCGCGGTCAGCTGCTGAAAGGTTTTGCTGCTCAGCTCAATCTCACCTTCTGCAGCGACTTCCCCGGCTACGTGTCCGTCAGGGACGCCGCGCGTGGACGCCGCCGCCGTGCTGTCCGTGATATCGAGTGAGATTTTTTCGACGTGAAGTAATTCCCCGTCGATGTTTACATCGAATGACTGACCGCTGATGCGCTGACTCATGCTGCCCCCTCAGTGCTGTCCAGGCTGGTATCCAGTAGCAGCCCCACGGTAATTTCCTTTGGTGATTCAACCGGACGCATCACGATATAAATCTCCACCTGTTTAGCGCTTTTCCAGCTGATTGATACGTCACCGTCGCGCGGCGATTTCACCTCACCGGGGAAACGGATGCCGTTAATCTGGACTGACTGCGACATTTCACGCAGCGGCTTCGCAAAACTCTGCTGCGCGGCGGCAATGCTGCCCGGCGTGCTGTTCAGCGTGCGGTCAGCGATTCGGGCGATGGCCAGCAGGCGCACGCGGCGTGCAATTTTGTCAGCAATTCGCACGTACTCGATAACCTGATAATCCCCGCCTTCCACATCCAGCGTGCGCCCGTCGGACCAGTAAAGCCCGTCATAATCCGGATACCACATCGGCACGCTGAAACGCAGCTTTTCCAGCGCCTGCAGCGTGGCCAGCTCAAGCACTTTGTCAGTGCCATCTACCGGCAGGCTGTCACTGCCCAGACTTACCAGCGCCCCGGTTTTCACGCGCGCCGGGCTGTCAGCAATGGTCACGGCGCGGTTACAGAGGCGACCTGCCAGCACGCCCGGCTCATTGCCCCACAGGCGCAGAACCAGCTGCACCGCTGACGCAGAAATTCCGCTCTGCAGCTTACTCATGCGCGTCAGATAATCCGCCCAGGCTTCGCCAGTCTCCGGACCGCCAACTGACAGAATGAACCACACCCAGCGTCCGAACTTCGCCAGCAGCGCGCTGCGAAGCGAGGCGGCAGCGTTAATCTCTTTCTTATCCGGAACATCCGCGCACAACACGACCCCTTCCACGGATGCCACCTGCTGCGCGCTCAGTACGGCATCTGCCCATGCCGACAGCTCTGCATCTTCGGCCAGGACGTGAACGAATGCGGACCAGTTCTGACCGGCATTTTCCAGCGCGGCCATAACCTGACTTTTCAGCACCGAATCCGCCGCACCCAGCTGCGCATCAAAATCGGTCTGCGTATTAACCGCCAGCGTCTTCCCGGCGTTAGTTGCGCCGCGTCCGATAAAGAGCACGACGCGCTCAATATCCTTTGTTTCACCCTGCAGCTGATTAAGCTGATTGACCGTTACATTTGGCCAGCTCATACCCTTCCCCTGATATCCTGCGCATTAACGTCCCAGCCGTAGCCAATGGCCTGCAGCTGGCGCGCCAGCGCCTTATTGAAATCGTCGCTGCCCATCCCAAGAAACGGACGGGACGGCACATCGACAGTCCATACCGTTTTTGCCGCCCGCCCTGTCAGCTTGCGGATCAGCAGACCGGCCTGCGCATATCCCATCGTTTCGGTAATTTCCTTAAACGGCGGCTTACGCCAGCGCTTACCGCGCCTTACCCTGTAGCCCAGCTTTCGCAGCCGTTTAGCCTGCGCCAGCGTGGCCATTTTCCCTGCCGGTGCGGTGCGACCCTTACCGCGCGCCCTGACGCTGGTTTTCATGCCTTCCTGCTGCGCGTAACCCACGGTCCCTGCCGGTACTGCTTTGTCCTCATTTCGGTATCCGCCGCCCTGCAGATAAAGCCGGACGGCTTCAATTTCGGGCATTTCGCGGATATGCAGCAGGTTCGGCAGATTGCGCAGCATCTTCCCCCTGCGTCGCGTTTTTCTTGCCTGCCACGGCGTGCCGTCCGGTGACTGCTGATTACGCACGTTGCGCTTTGCCGCCGGGATCACGCCATATTTCGCCATGCGCCAGATAAGCCGCTGGCGCTTTTTGTCGGGCAGCTCCAGCTTTGCAATCTCGCGGCGCATGTCACGCAGCTGCGCGGCGTTAATCTCCGCCCCGAAAATCACTCCTCAACCTCCGTGTAAATCATCGCGCTCAGCGCCGTCCAGATTTCCGGATCGGCCAGCCGGTAGCGTCCGCCCTGATAAGGAACCGGCCCGTTTTCGTCCGGCACGATAATCAGCCGTTCCGCCATCGGCACCGTAACGGTCACAATTGCGGTTTCCTCGTCAATCAGCTCAATGTCCCAGTCCGGATCGGCATTCGTGATGCCGACCTGGCTGAATAAATCCCGGTCCTCTGTATCAGTCGCCTGCCACACTTCCAGCAGCGCCATCAGCAGACGCGGATCACACTCACGGTACGGGAAGCGCTCCCAGATTAGCTCTGCGTCATAGCGGATCACCGAAAGCTGCACCTGCCCCAGCCCCATATCACGCGCGGCGGGAATGGTTTTAAGTCCCGTCATTTCACTGGTGAATGACTGCATGGCACGCTGTGGCATTTCTGACTTAATAAAGCTGGTCAGTGATTCAAGCTGACTTTCTGTGCTCATACCTGCCTCACCGTGGCGCGCTTAAGCCCCTTAATCAGGCGGATAGTCACCGACGCCTCCGCCAGCAATCCCTTGCGCGTTTCATCGCTCTCCTGTCCCGGATGCGACTCGCGGCGGCCAACAGACGCAAACTCACCCATCAGGTCCGCTTTTGCCCTGGCATACACCGCCTTTTTATACTGCGCCGCCAGCTGACTGATGCCGTTCATGCTGACCCCCGGCACGTCAGCAGCGGTCTGGTATCCTGCCGCCCGGTGCTTTTCCTGGACACCGGCAAGCCCGCTGTTTACCTCCGCTGCCGCCGTAAGCAGCGCATTCGCCACTGTTTCCGCGTCTACGTCAGCCGGAATACTGCGGCTGCGCTGGAAGTCTGACAGGTTCATATCCGGCCAGAATCCGTCATTGGTCAGCGGGCTGTCCTGGTATTCAATCGGCTTGCCACTGAACATAAAATCCCCCGTAAAAAGGTGGGCTGACCGGAATCCACGGCGCATCACACTGCGTGTTCTGCCCTCATCCGCGCCCACCCGGCTTGCGGTAGTCGTTATTCAGCCGTAAGCGCCCGGATGCGCGCCGCAATCGTTTTGCGCATCGTGCCTACGCCTGCTCTGTGATACTTCGCCTCGGCGGCCGCCAGCAGCCGGTCAGCTTCAGACAGCGTTTCGACGCTATCTGACGCCGCCGCCCGCGCCTGTCCTGATTCATCACGCAGCAGCAGAAGCCCCGCGAATTTGAACCACTTAGCGGTAATCTCCTCGTGCAGCCGCCAGCGCTGCGTAACGTTCTCAAACGTCCGCGAGAAATAAGGCTCTAAGTCTTCACCCGCCTGGCCGGCCTGCTCTGCCCAGTTCATCATCTGATCGGCCACAAAAGCCGGGAATCGTGATTTGATGTTTTCCGGCGTGGCCTGCTCCTGCGCAATGGCAATGTCTGCCCAGTCCAGCGCCTGATCGAACTCGCCTACGTCAAACAGCCAGACGACGCAGTACGCAAACACCGGATTGGCATACACGCGGCCCAGTTCGAGATAGCTTTCGACCGTGGGCATCCACTTCGGCAGCAGCACATCACGCTTCATTGCCACGCGCTCTGCCGTGGTATCGAGGCTGCGTAATACCGCCACGTCTTCCATGATTTGCTGCATCTGCAGGTGAAGGCTGGCCGTGGTGTTCACTTCCTCAAGCCGCGCCTGCTGCTGCTGCATGGCCACGCGCTGGCTGTGTCGCTGTGCGGGTGAAAGACTCATAATCAGCCCTCTGCCGGTTCGGTCACCTTGCCGATGGTCACCGCATCTTCGTCAATGGCCGCATAAAGCTCCGGCTCCTCAACGGCGTAACCTTCATTGCGCAGGTACTTGTTTTCGTACTGTTTGCGGTCTTCCACAAACTCCGCCTTACGCTGACGCGTGCCGCGCTGCGTGTAGATGTGCAGGTTTGACAGTGGCGTGACCACCATGCGCTTGCCCGGCATAAACGGCGGAATAATCGCGGTGCGCCCGGCAATGGTGCTGCCCAGCATCTGCGCGGCGATTTTCTCCGTGGGCTTGTCCGCCTTCTGATACAGGCGGTACTGCTCCGCCGCAACCAGATCGGCCCCGACCAGCACCACCAGACGCGGATCGTTACGGAACTGTGCCGGAATTTTGGCGTTAATCAGGTCAGAGGCCATCGCATCCAGCGAGCGATAATCACCGGCATCGTCCAGGGTGACCGCATCGGTCATAATCTGGAACCCGTCTTTGAAGCCTTTCATGCGCTGATGCCAGCCGATATTCACGTCTTCGCCGTTCGGGTTTTTATCCGGATCGGTTGTCGTCGCCACCTCTTTGCCGTTAAAGCCGATGCGCAGCATGTCCAGCGCAAACGCCTGGTTTGAAAACGTCTGCACCATCTGGAAAAACTCACCTTCATCACCGGCGTTTGCCCACAGCGACAGCAAATCCCACTGAAGTTCGGCGCATGAATCCGTTTCGACCAGCTTGTAATCGTTGCCGTCTACACCGACTTTGCGACGAAAACGCCCGCCAGCCACGCGCCCGGTATGTAATCCAGATTTGCCAACCTGAACGACCTGACCACTTAACTGGTCCACATCCGCGATGGTGATCAGATCAAGAAACTCTACGGACTCCAGCAGCGCAGCACGTAAGCTGGTTTCCTGCGGATCGGTGAGGCTGAATGCGCGGGCCGGATTCGTCACGCCGTAATGCTCTGCCAGACCGGCAGAGAAAGCGTCAATGAATGCCAGTGCGCGTTTGTTTAACTTCATAAATAACCCTCTCGCAAATAATGCGATTTATAGAAACTTCCCTGACGAAGGCGAAATTAGATGAATTTAAATTTGCGGCTTTCCTGCTTATCGCCGGGATTACGCTTCGGCAACTGGGTAATCTTGTTATCCAGCTTTCCAAAGTTTTTAATGACTGCCCCGATGTTTTCACGCAGCGTTGCAAATTCCTGCGTATCCACCACTTCGGCAATGGTATCCACATCTTCCTGCGTGGAAGCCAGCTGCGTTTCGATTGCAGACACACGGCCTTCCAGATTATTCAGGGCTTCAGCCAGCGCCTGTAATTTGTCGCTGTCTTCAGGCGCGTCAGTATTCACGTCATCTTCAGCGAATTTTTTAGGCTGAATGCCAAACAGCTTTTGCCAGTTTTTCATTTTTGTTTCCTGTTCCACTTTTCCATTCCGGCCAAACTTATAGCGATAGCAGCCGGGTTTGATTTTTTTGCGCTGGCTAAAGCGCATACGTGAAGTGCCCACGCTGGCAGGCGAGTCCGTTGCCGCCAGCCCTTCGAGATAGCTGCGCCCTGTGCCGCGAAAGTTTCCGTCTTCGGTCAGTTCTACCGAAAAATAAAGAAGCTGATCGCGTTTATTGGCTTCAATCAGGCTCATATTCGGACTGATTTTTGCGTAAAGCCTTACCAGCCCGTCATCACCTTCCTGCCACATCACCTGTTTTACGCAGCCCCCATTTCCGTAATCGCGTTCATGCTCCGGCCAAATAAGTGCGGCGTATAATTCAGGGTCATATGTTTCAGCAGCATCAATTAACCATTCCCGTTTTAATTCCCGGCGGTCAACCGTATCTCCCTCGGTGGCAATACACAGCCAGTCAGTACATAACTGTGACATATATTTTCCTGCCCTCCGTAACAGCAGAGCCATTATTAATGAATTAAACGCCTGCCGCACCCTGACAAATTCCACTGTGTTCGGATAACAGCAATTAATCGAACCATAAAGAATCAAAGCGGGATTTTTATTTACTCTGCATCGGCATAATAGCGTTCAGGCAAATAAAGGAATGAATATTTGATGGCTAAATACAGTGATGAATTACGCGGCGTTGCGCGCGCCCTGTATTTAAGGCGGTATACGCCGAAGGAAATTGCCAGTGAATTAAATCTGCCGAATGCGCGGATTATTTATTACTGGGCTGAAAAGGAAGGCTGGGCAGACATGCTGAGCCACGAAAGCACGGAAGATGCGATTGAGCGCCGCATCCAGCTGCTGACCGGACGCGATGGCAAAACAGAACTGGAACTGAAAGAACTGGATCAGCTGGTTGCCCATTCAGTAAAGCTGCGCGCGCAGCATAACAAACACAAAGAGAAGCTGGCCGCCGCGCGCCCGGCATCTGCAGGCAGCGGCAACGAAGAGGAAGGTGATCAGCCGCGCAGTAAGCGCAAATACAATAAAAACGACGTATCCGGACTGACGGAAGATGACCTGAACTTATGGGCTGAAGAACACCTGTTTGGCTACCAGAAACACCTGCGCCTGAACATTGGCCAACAGGTGCGCAACATCCTCAAAAGCCGCCAGATCGGTGCGACCTGGTATTTTGCTTTTGAGGCGTTTGAAAACGCCGTGCTGACCGGTGACCCGCAGATTTTCCTTTCCGCTTCGCGTGCGCAGGCGGAGGTTTTCCGCTCATACATCGTCAACATCGCACAGGAATACTTCGGCATCACGCTCACCGGCAACCCTATCCGCCTGAGCAACGGCGCAGAGCTGCGCTTTCTGTCCACGAATAAGAATACGGCGCAGTCATATAGCGGCCACCTCTACTGTGACGAATATTTCTGGGTGCCGAACTTCGCGCGGCTGAATGAAGTGGCGTCTGCGATGGCCACACACGACAAATGGCGCACCACCTACTTTTCAACGCCGTCAGCCAAAACTCATCAGGCTTACCCGTTCTGGACCGGTGAGGAGTGGAAAAAAGGCAGTAAAAAGCGCGCCGCCGTGGTGTTTCCCACGTTTAACGCCATGCGCGACGGCGGACGCCTCTGCCCCGATGGCCAGTGGCGCTACGTCATCACGATGGAAGACGCGATTGCTAACGGCTTTAACCTCGCCAGCATCGACAAGCTGCGCAACCGCTACAGCAAAGACACGTTCGATATGCTGTACATGTGCGTCTTCGTTGACAGTAAAGACGCGGTGTTCAGCTTTTCCGACCTGGAAAAATGCGGCACTGATATCACGTTCTGGCAGGACCACGACCCGAAAGCGCGCCGCCCGTTTGGCGATCGTCCTGTCTGGGGCGGTTATGACCCTGCCCGTTCCGGCGACCTGTCTACATTCGTGATTATGGCCCCGCCGGTGCTGGCCGGTGAGAAATTCCGCGTGCTGGCCATCATCAACTGGCGCGGCATGAACTTCCGTCATCAGGCCAGCGAAATCAAAAAACTCTTTACCCGGTACAACTTCACCTATCTGGGCGTAGACGTGACCGGCATTGGCCAGGGCGTTTACGACAACATTCACCCCTTTGCCATGCGCGTGCTTAAACCTATCCGCTACGACCTGAGCACTAAGAATCGCCTGGTGCTTAAGGCGGCAGACGTCATTGAAAGCGGCCGCATTGAATGGGATGCGGATCTGAAGGAAGTGGCCGCGTCGTTTATGTCTATCCGGCGCGCCGTCACGAAATCAGGCAGCGCGGTGACCTTCGTCGCTGATCGCACGGCTGAAACCGGCCACGCAGAAGCAGCCTGGGCAATTATGCACGGTCTGGACAACGAGCCGCTCAACTACGAGCACAAACCTAAATCCAAATGGAAGTTTCAGAAGGCAGCATGAAAAAACGATATAAGCAACGCGCCAGCGGCGCACAGCAGGCGGCAGGTAAGCGCAAAATGTCCGTGCTGCGCTTCGGCAAGCCTGAACCAGTCCTGACCACCGGCACCGATTATCGTGATGTGTGGTATGACAACTATTTTGATCACTACAGCCTGCCGATTGACCGCCTCGCGCTGGCGCAGCTGGTTAACCTCAACGGCCAGCACGGTGGCATTCTGCACGCGCGTAAAAACATGGTGCTGTCGGATTATCTGGGCGGCGGTCTGACGTTTGACAGCCTTGAAGCTGGCGCGATGGATTTGCTGACGTTCGGGGATCTGGCGCTCGTCAAAATCCGCAACGGCTGGGGCGACGTTGTTGCCCTGGAACCCATGCCCGGCCTGTATATGCGCCGCCGCAGGGACGGTGAATTTGTGGTGCTGCAGAAAGGTGAACCGCTGGTATACGCCGAAAAGGATGTGATTTTTATCCGGATGTATGACCCGCAGCAGCAGATTTACGGCCTGCCGGATTATATCGGCGGCATTCATTCCGCCCTGCTCAACAGCGAAGCAGTAATTTTCCGCCGCCGGTATTATCACAACGGCGCGCACACCGGCGGCATTCTCTACACCACAGACCCGAACATGACGGATGAAGTGGAAGAAGAGATAGAGCAGCAGCTGGCCAACAGCAAGGGGATCGGCAACTTCAGCACCATTCTGGTAAACATCCCCGGCGGGGATAAAGAAGGCGTGCAGTTTATCCAGATGGGGGATATTGGCGCGAAAGATGAATTTGCCAACGTGAAGAATATCAGCGCGCAGGACGTGCTGAACGCGCACCGCTTTCCGGCTGGCCTTGCGGGGATTATTCCGCAGAACACTTCCGGCCTGGGTGACCCGGAAAAGGTGGAAGCCACCTATAAGAAAAACGAGGTTGCCCCACTCCAGCGCCGCCTCATGATGGCGGTGAACGGTGATCCGGAAGTACCGGAACACCTTCACCTGAAATTTGCCCAGCAATCAAAGAACAAGGATGCGGCATGAGGCGTAATCGGATAAAATCCAGGCAAACTTACAACGCCGGAGCCGCAAATATGCGCGTGTTAAAAATTGAGTGCCCAGAGTGCAAATCAAAGGCGGTCATCCGTAAAACAAATCGCAAACATCGCGATATTGCTGATATTTATTGCTCATGTGCAGACGTTGAATGTGGACATACTTTTGTTATGAATTTGACGTTTTCCCACACAATCAGCCCTAGCGCCAAAAAAGGCGATTTACTGATTCAGCAGGTAATCAGCGGCATGTCAGCAGAACAAAAACAGCTGACTTTAAAACTTCTGCAGGCATCCTAATAAGAACGCCCCTCACTAACTGGGGCGCTTCTCCTCGCTTCGCTTTTCAGGTCAGCTAAAAGGTCTTCCGTCAGTTCACCCAGCCATTCATCAAGTAATGCGCGGCGTTTATCTTCCACCAGTGAATGAGTCATCATTTTCACTATAAAATCAATCCGTTCCACCTTAACTATCTGACTTAACGACGCAGACATTTCAACCTCCCTTACATTAAACACTGTATAACCATACAGTATAATATTCATTACGAAATATGAATCCTTTTTTGGGATTTATCTACTATAAACATGCGCTAACACCTTGAATTAGCCCGAAGACCAGCCCGGCCAGCACTCGTTTTCATTGGTATCAGCAACGTCTATTAACCGCTCCGCCTGATACTTCACAAGACCATGCCCCCTGAAAGAGATCGCCGCCCCGGTTAAGAGTCGGTCAATTTCTTCATCACTGCCCTCAAACCCCCTGCCTTTCAGCTCCACTTCTAACCTGCGGCGCTTCGGCCCCGTACAGTTATTGACAGAACTCCAAGGGGCGGCGTTGCCGCCAGAAAAGCCAGCCTCCGCTGACGCTTCGGCCAGTTTGGCGACCTTTTCCCACTTAACCAGACGTGTTGGCACTTCCGAACCGGCAGCACGCGGACAATAAACCCCCTGCACCCGCTGAACGTCTTCACCGTACTCATTACCGCATTCGGTGATTTCATAAGCCAGACGCACAACCAGATCGCACCGGGCAACGAGCGGACCGCCCTGCGCCTGCGTGTATGCAGCCCAGTCAACAGCCACGCTTGCAGATGCCAGAACCGCATCCATTTCCGGCTGCTCAATCTGCTGGTCACCAAGCCTGCGCAGTTCACGCCACACCGTCACCGGCGCACCGCCAATCTGCTGAAACTGACGGATACGCCAGCGTGATGCCCAGGCTGAAACGGGTTTTGCCATTTCACGCGCGTTACCGCCAGTTTCACCGTCGCTTTCTTCATCAAGCGCATAGCCGTCGATGTTTTTAGAAATATATTTTGCGATATAGCCCGTTGCGCTGCCTTTGGTGGGATCAATTGGCTCAACATGAAAACGTGCTTTTAACGCTTTTTCTGTGTTCAGTTCTTCACTGTCAGCAATCCGCGCGTGGTAACACATAATGTCCCGCACTTCGTCAACGTGTTCTGGACGCATGAAAAGCAGCATGTGCCAGTGTGGCGTTCCATCGTGATGCGGTTCCACAACGCGGAAGCCGAAAACGTGAATACCGGCACGGGACAGCGCAGCCCGGATTTTAGCCCAGACAGAACAGAGATATTTTTGAGTGTCGCGCGGGTTTGCACCGTTCCACTGTGAAACGAATCCCCCTTTACTGTGTACGGCGTGAAAACGTGACGGCGCAGTAATCGTGTAAAAATCACCGGCATAACCTTCATGATTGGCGATATCTTCAAACCCGCGCATACGCGCCATTAGCTCACAGCGGCGAATAGCCGGATTAGCATTGCTGCGGTTGACCATATCGGCCAGCGCAATGCGATCACCATCCTCATTAACCAGATCAAACTTTTTGAAAAACTCGCGGTTACGCTTTTTCTGTTCTGCCCACTCTCCGAGTGTTCCGCGTGAAACGTAGGGACTTGCAGCCTTCTGGACCTGCCCCACGGCAATAGCCATATGCTCGCGGTGCAGATCACGACGACGCTGCAGACGAACCCTCCACCATTCAGGTGACATCATGCGCAGAATAGCGCTTTCAGCGTGGCGACGTTTAATCCTGCCTGTCTTTTTAACTGACAGCCAGAAAGGCGGTGTAGTACCGCATTTCAGTGCTTCCTGCGCCAGAAATACATAACCCTGAGCCGTGCGCTGCTTCAGCTCGTCTTCATCAGGTTTATCATCGGGCGCGGTCATTTCAGCCCAGGAGTGAAAAGCCTCGCCTAAGTGACTGGCAATGTTATAAGCAAGATCACGCACACGGTCCCGGTCATAGCCCGGCAGATCATCAAGGTTATCTTTGAAAGGTGAAGGCATACCGGTTGAGTAATCACGCTGCCACGCTGCGTTAACAAGTTTCAGACGTGGCAATACGCTCTTACCGATGGTGTTGCGTAAGAACGTATTGGCACGGCGGCGACCGCCTTTAGGTGACTTTAGAAGTGTTTCATATCGCTGGCCAAAATATCCGGACAGGTAATCCGGAATATTGTGCAGGTACTGGCTGCGCCACTCATGATCGGTTGAATCACAGTGCCAGAGTTTAAGCTCTGTGTGAGTGATGCCCTGCGGTGCTCCAGGCGAAAAGAACTCACGCCGCATTTTATTTACGGCGTGATACTGACCATTGAGGCTTACAGATTCAGCCAGATTCACGCTAGTCCCCGCACGGCAATAATAAATGGTGGTTTCACTGCCATAGCGCACCGCCTTTACCGTCAATGGCTTCAGCTTCCTGCCGGATCAGTTCAACAATCTCAACAGCAGACAGCCCTTTATTTGCTGCGTGCGTAGCGAGACGATCAAGGCGGCCAGACAGCTTAGTTGCCATATCTTTGCCACCTTCAACATGCGCCTGCTTGCACAGCTCCTGTACCAATTCAGTGCTGCCGGCCGCTTCTTTTTTTAAATCCTGACGGGTCATTCTCATGGCGTTTTCTCCAATTAAGAGCGCACGAATCCCCGGCTATCCGATAGAAAGCCGAAAATCGTGCGGCGGGTTATTAGCGTTTAAGCAGCGAATTAAGAATTGAGGAACGGAAGGACTTCATCTGCATCTGTGATTGGTTAGGGGATGACAACAGATGCAATTCATAAGATACGCTCCACCATGACCGGATAAGCGCCACAACGGGCGATGCTCCGAGGAAGCCAGCTGCAAAGTAAATCGCGCGGATTGCGCTTACTGCTTCTGTCTGCTGCGTGTGGGTTTCTGCCTCGCGAAACGCACGACACCAGAAAGCAGAACTTACCAGCAGCCACTGTATTTTGTCGTCCAAGTGGATCGTGTCATTGAAGACGAAAGACCTGAGTGCAACAGTGCTGCCTTCGGCGTCGCATTTGCTGATGAAGAACTCTGCATAATCCGGGTTAACGCCCCAGTCGCGGAAATCTTCAAGCAGCCCTTTTTTTTCTACGGTGATGATGTTCATAACATTTCCTCAGTGGGCACGATTGTCAGCGGGTTTACGCAGCTGCTGCCGCGCCTTTATCAGTTCATGTACTGGTGTACCCGGTACAGTGGGCACTGATCGCGCCGCGCTCAGCACGCTCGGTGATGGTTTCTTTTCCTGTTGAAACGCCAGCGGCCCCAGCCCCTTGAACATTTCAACCATGCATTTCAGACGCTGCAGGCCGCGCTTAATCTGGTGTAACTCGTGGTCAGTGAACTGGCTCCATGAATAACGACAATGACGCGCCTTTAAGCCTGCGGCGTGCAGAATAATTCCGCGCTGATGTTCGCTAAGCCGCTCCCATATGCTGTACGCCTGTGTGCTATGACCAGAAACCATCTGGCGCAGCACCCCCAGCCATTTTTCATCGTTTGCATTCATGCTTTGCCTCATGATTTTTACGGGTAAAAGCAGGATTCCAGCGCTGCCCGTTTGGCAGCTGGATGGTGCCGTGGCCATACGCAGGCAGCTGCTTCGATGGCGACTGGCGCTTTAGCAGATTCACGAATACGAACATGTTCACCTCATGCAACGATGCCAGGCATTGAGGCGCTTACCACATCAACGGCAGCAGCCAACACCGGCACGGTTTGAAAACGACTTTCAACGGAATAGACGAGTAAAGACAGGCTGCGGATAGCATCACTGGCTCTGTTAAGAATCTGATTGCGGCGTGCAACGGTCATCTTTTCCGTTGAAACCGCTTCCCCAGCGATTACCCCGACACTGGCCACAGCAGTTAATGCGCAAAACTGCATGTTTTCAGGTTTGGCGTTGTTAACCGGCACAGAAGGCTGACAATTAATCTGACGTAGGAAACCGTCAAGAATGGTTGGGTCTTCAGTTAGATCGATGATCGCCAGCAACTCAGGTAATGTCAGTTGGTGCGACTGGTCAGGATTCAGCTTGTTTCGCAGTGTGGCCGGTTGCATTCCTACTTTTTTTGCCAGGTCTGTAACGTTATGTGCCAGCGAAAACTGGCGGCAGGCATCATCAAGATGGTTTCGTACTGAAACTTTATAATCGTACATGATTCGCACCTTACGAATTGTTAGCCTGAACTACGCTTGAAGCGAAATTCTGCATTCGCTTAAAGCTTCAACGGTAAGAGCGGCCATGTTCACTTCTACGCGTGAACGAGGCTTATCACCTTTACTACGGATTGGAAGGCGGCCATCGCGGATCATGTCTCGTGCAGTGCCCATCGCCGTACCTGTTAGGCGGCAGTATTCATCAAGAGGAAGGTAAGGTGTGGGAATGGTGATTGTAATATTAGGACGCATAAGGCAAACTCCCCGATTCGGCTGAATGCTGTAACATTCAGTGATATTCAACATTTAGCAAACTACGGAGAGACTCTAATTAGATTTATGCAAATTTGCAATACCATTTTGCAAAAAACTAATCGAGCGAAAGTCGATGAGCAAATTCCCGTTTGAACAAGCTGGTCATAGTAGTGATGTGCTAGACCGCATTACCGAGGCCTATGGCTTCGCTCAGAAACTTCAACTGGCTGACCATTTTGATATGGCTGCAAGTAGTTTATCCGCACGCTTTAAGCGTGGGACGTTCCCGGCTGATATGGTTGTTAGATGTGCTGCTGAAACTGGCGCCTCCCTAGAGTGGCTGACGACCGGACACGGCAAAAAGTTTGACAATGACGAAACAGACATCATGAAGTTTGCAAGGAAGAAACTTGTGGATGGCCAATTGTTTGATTCCGGCTATGTTTTGTTCGATAAAGCCTTCTTTCGGCCTGGCGTTCCATTGCCATCAGATCCCTTCTGTTTGATAGATGATAAACACCAGTACATCATTGATCGCAAATATGAAGAGGTGTTCGATGGTGAATGGCTAGTAAATATTGAAGGTAAAGTCAGCATCAGGAATCTTGTGCGCATTCCAATTAAAAAAGTGCGCGTAAGTGGCGTGGGAATGGCCTTTGATTGCAGCATAGATGATATTAATGTTTTGGGTCGAGTAGTATTGAGCATCACGAGCTAAATATTTTCAACACAGTGATTTAGAAAATGTTCTCCTCAAGGAAATGAAAAATGAAATTGATTGAAAAAAGGAATGACCCATCAATTTTAAGAGCAGCTCTGAAACGCGGCTTAAGAAAAACCATTTCTAATTACAATAAAAATAGAAAAACAAAAAAAGCAAGAAATGGAAATAAGTATGAAACCGGAAGGGTTAAAATAGTAGCCCCATCGGTTTTAGATTTATCAAAGATAAATTATCGTGACACATTTGTTGATTTCATACAAAAAATTAAAGACGCTGCCAAAAAAGGGCGAATCAGCAAAATAGCTCAAGTTCATTTATGCTTCAGAGAAACAAAAATGGTCACTGCTTCTGGCGGATTATATCTGCTTGCAAATTTGGAGCGTCTCAACTCTGAAGCACCATATGTGAAATATAGTGTTACTCGTCCTCCAGCGACACGTATTAACCAGAACGATAAAAATCGGTATCCTGTAGTGGATAGCGTTATGAACTGGCTTGGAATCTATGCTGCGTTGGGGAAGGTAAAGAGAGAAATGAGACAGTTGCCTATGGTCGACTGCTGGGAAGCTACTCGAGGCTCACAGGTTTTAAGTGCAAAAGTTGGCGAGCTTTTAGAGAAAGTAACAGAAAGCACTGGGCAAAATCATCAAGCACTCTATCGCCCATTAGTTGAAGCAATGTCTAACTCGGTTGAGCATGCCTATAGGCCAGATCTCTATCACGGAAGTGTGCCTAAGACCAAGTGGTGGTGTATTGCAACAATTATGAACAACAAGCTGATAGCTTTGGTGTGTGATTTAGGATTAGGAATTTCAAAAACGCTTCCTAAAACTCAAAGCTCGACGTTTTTCTCAAGGATAACTGAGTACATAGGACATGCGCTAACTAGTGATAGTGATTTCATAAGAGCTTCATTACAGTTGAAAAAATCTGCAACTAAGCTGGATTATAGAGGTAAAGGCGGGCCAGATTTACAATCAGTCATTGAGAAAATTCCCAATGCGAAACTGGCAGTCTATTCGAACAGGGGCTCTTACTCCTACACTAACAGAGGGAAAGCTAAACCTGAGACATGGTTCGATCATAAACTATCAATAAATGGAACCATAGTTGAGTGTAGCTTAGACTTACCTATTCAAGGAAAAAAATCATGAAAATCATCGAAGTAAAGAAATTTTCGAAGTATCCAGGACCTAGATATAAAAAGTTAGGTGACTATAGTGGCGAGGAATTTCGCGATGATATTCTCGCACCCGCTCTGAAAGAGGGAGACGTTGCTGTTGATTTCGACGGCGTTTATGGATACGGCTCATCGTTCCTTGAGGAGGCTTTTGGAGGTTTAGTGAGAAAAGGTATTGCCACTCAAAGGATGGTTTTTCTTAAGGATCATCTTAAGTGTGAAGATGACCCTTCGATTGTGGTTGAGGTTAAGAAGTACATTAGCGAGGCATTATCAGGGCGCACCTCATGACACCCGAGCAACCTATAGAGTGGTTTAAGTGGGTACCCTTCTTTTCATTGCTGGCAACTATTGCAGGCTGGATAATTTCTTCCTATCTTGCCAGCCGCAACACTTCGCGTCATGCGTCAAATGCGGAGCTTAATCGGCTAATTGATTCGCTTTATAAGGGCCTTGACGAAATCTATGATCAAATGCTTGATTTGGTTACAAAAGAATATGACGACCACGAAAAAACCGTTTCTTATCATAAGTTTGTTAGCATGGTTCAAAATGTAAGGTTTATTTGTAACGCAATAGTCAAAATGGATGATGGTCAACAAAAAGCTGATAGTTTGGTCGCCGAACTCAGACAAGCTTGCACAGACGATAAAAAGTACTCACCGAAGATGATTGGTATCGCTTTACCAGAAATCAGAGACATCCAAGAAAGAATTAAGAATAATTTCAACAAAAAGTTTAATTAAATTGTCAATTAAGAAGCAAAGTAACGGTAAATGGCTTTTAGATTTTTATCCTGAGGGAAAACCTAAAGGCAAAGCGAGCAAGCGAATCCGCAAATCATTCGCAACTAAAGGCGAGGCCATAAGTTACGAGAATTACATCATGGAGAGTCTTGCGTCTAAACCTTGGCTAGAAGGTAAAGAAGACAGACGCAAGCTTTTCGACTTAGTGCAGACATGGTATGACGAGCACGGTATAACACTGGATGACGGAGAAAAGCGACTAAGGTCAATGGAATTCGCCTGTCAAAACATGGGAAGCCCGCTCGCACATGAATTTACCTCAACAATGTTTTCAATTTATAGAAAAAAAAGAATGTCTGGTGAAATAGCCAGAACCCAGCGAGTAAAGAAAATATCGCCCCGCACAATGAATCTTGAGTTAGCTTATTTCCGCGCCGTATTTAACGAGTTAAAACGCTTGGGTCATTGGAAACAAGATAATCCTTTAGAGATGCTTCGCCCTTTTAAATCTGAGGAGTCGGAACTCGCTTATTTGGAAGATTTAGAAATAACTCGTTTGTTGGCAGAATGTAAAAATAGCCGTAACCCCCACGTTTACCATGTTGCGCATATTTGCTTAGTCACTGGTGCAAGATGGGATGAAGCTGAATCTCTGACCACAAAACAAATCAGAAATCTGAAAATTAGCTTTATTAAAACTAAAGGTAATCGCAATAGAACAGTGCCAATATCCCAGACAGTATATGACAGTATTCCAAAGCCTGAGACCGCTGGGCGCTACTTTGACACTTGTTACTCTGCGTTTCGCAGCGCGGTAAAACGTGCAGAACTTGATCTCCCTGATGGCCAGCTGTCTCACGTCCTGAGGCACACTTTTGCGTCTCACTTTATGATGAACGGAGGGAACATTTTAGTACTTCAACGCATACTGGGACACACTGACATCAAAATGACTATGCGTTATGCACATTTTGCTCCCAGCCATTTGCAAGAGGCAACGACACTAAACCCAATGGCCAAAATCGCCCCCTTTTTGTCCCCCCAGGACTCAGAAGTACAATAACATTCAATAGCATTCGTTTTTAACTTTTCATAAAAATCAGTAAGTTATTGATTTACAATGAATGAACATCGTTCTCATAATCGCTTGGTCGCTGGTTCAAACCCAGCAGGGGCCACCAAATTTTAGCTGTAAAATCAGCAGATTAAAGCCACCTTTCACGGTGATTTTTTTTATCCTTCAAATCTCACTTCCTTGTTTCTCTCTTCCTATAAAAATCTGAAATTTTTCTGTTAAGCCACCGACAGCTAACCCGGCAGGCCGGAAATCTGCTGATTGATGTCCGACTTCATCAGATGGAAAGTTCGGCCTTTCGCGAACTCAACAGGCGGCGTGGTGATGCCTTAGTGCGCATAGCCCAACTGGTCGGGGCCGTGCCAGGTAAGCTACGTCAGGGAGATGAAGGCTTCAGTATATTGCCGCGTCAGCCGTTTCACCTCTCCCTCACCCTTTCCCTGATTAACCTCACACTCTCATATCCACTATTTTCCCTGTAAAAGACGCCA
The DNA here is from genome assembly GCF_025153065.1 of Pantoea sp. XY16. NCBI lineage: Bacteria > Pseudomonadati > Pseudomonadota > Gammaproteobacteria > Enterobacterales > Erwiniaceae > Pantoea > Pantoea sp. XY16. The sequence continues at coordinate 140,502 of NZ_JANZNP010000010.1, forward strand.
CTCATGCTCACTCTGATAACCCGACGGATACCCCGGAGTCACTTTTTAACTCTGCAGAGGGTATATCAGATTATTTTCATAAACCCGCTATATTTACGGATATGAACAAATGCAGTCAAAACGGGCCAATTGAAATCTGCACAACGTGTGCGCTGAGCTCAGATTAACAATGCTGCAGATTAATTTATTGAACAGAAGATTATGAATAGATTAGAGGTTTATCATGAAAAGTTCATCGAGTGCTGAACTCTGCTGCCGGGTAATTCGTGGAAGAACCATCATGCCGCTGGAGAAATTTGCGTTGTATCAAGTCGAATTTGAAAATGGCAGATTTTCTGTGTTACGCATTAACAACCTCCTGTCGCTTCAGGAAGGCGATATTATTTCAAGAGTTAATGACGTGTGGTCTGCAGGATCAGATATCATTCAACTTTCACCATTCGAATTTCTCGACCAGGGTGAATCAAAGCGTTATTTCACCGATTATGAAAGATAATGCAGAGTTATCAGCACATTGAAATACATGTTACGAAGATATTGCCTCAATGAGGGATAAGGTTAAACAGTATAACTTGCTGATGCCTGGTGATCACAACATAAAAAGACGACGGACTTTATATAACATACAATGACTTACAGTGAGGGCATAAAACTGCCTGTCCTTTATTCTTTTTAGCTACAGACTGTCTGGAAAACTTTTTACACACCGGACACTGTGTATTGGTTTCGCTGCTGTGTAGCGCGTCGAAGAGAAAGCTCAACCAGGTCATGTCGTTATCCTCTGAAATGTTGCCATCAGCGTAACACAGTGGAGGTAAATTAATTTTTTTATCTGTCGGCTATGATGTTAAAAAGGGCTAAGGTGAGGAGAAGGCAGCTGTTTATTTTTTTAACGTTATTTAATCGCCATAAAAGAACGTCAGCCGGATAATCAGGATAGCTACGAATAACGCAAACAGGACTATAATCAATACCATCTACACCTTTTTATCACCTCCAGCCCTTCTTTTGGCTCCTTTTTTGTCATCCTTTCTTTTTTTCCGGATCCAGCTGCTGCGCAAGCGCAAGGAAATGAGTGTGAAAATAAAACTGACGACGTGGTTCAGCCGGGAAAGTGAATTATCCGATGAGCATTTTCCTTTGTTCCCGACAGAAGGTATTTATCAGGCCCATCGGCCAGATGTTTTTTCGGCTGAACAAATGGATAACTACGGCGAAAAATTAGCGAAAACGCATAATCTGTCGGGTGGGAAATGGTCCTACCGACTGTTGCAGCAGCTGGCAGATAATGAACAGTCATTGACGCGCAGCGCAGAAATCCTGAGTGAAGGCGATAAGCGCAGCCAGACACCAGCGGCCGTCTGGATACTCGATAATTTTTACATCATTGAAGAGCAGATCCGCCTGGTCCGGCACCTGTTACCGGCCAAATTCGGTAAAGGATTGCCCATGCTGGAGGAGTCGGCCCATTACCTTCGCATCCAGGCTATCGCCGAGGAGATGATTAAGCACAGTGATGGCCGCCTGGAAACCAGCGTTCTACATCCTTTTATCGCTGCCTACCAGCGTGTTACGCCCCTGCTGCTCGGCGAACTGTGGGCCCTGCCTGCCATGTTACGTTTTGCGCTTATCAACAATCTGTCCCGGATTGCGGATGACGTGGCCAGGGTACATCAGGAACGTAATAAAGCGGAGCAGTGGATCAGCGATATCCTATCCACTGCCGCCGAAGATGCGTCAAAAGTTATTCTGCTCATCGCTGATATGGCCCGCCAGAACCCGCAGGTTTCCGGCGCTTTCGTCGCTGAACTTGAACGGCGATTAAGTGGCCAGAACAATACCCTGGCGTTAACCTGGGTTGAACAACAGCTGGAAATTACCGGCCGGAAAACCTCGGAAGTCATTGAGCAGTTCAACCGGCAGCTGGCCCTGAGTCAGCTCTCTGTCAGCAACACTATTACCGGCCTGCGGCAACTCGGCGAAATTGACTGGCAGGCCTTTGTCGAATCCGTCAGCCTGGTTGAGAAAGTCCTGCAGCAGGATCCCACCGGGACATACCCGCTGATGCATTTTGACAGTCGTGATGACTACCGCCATGTGATTGAACGTCTGGCACGACACAGTCGGTTTGATGAACGTGAAGTCGCCCAGGCTGTGCTGACGCTGGCCAGCCAGCCTGATCTTCCCCTGCGTCAGCAGCATGTCGGCTATTACCTGCTGGATAAAGGATTTCAGCAACTGGAACAGCAGCTTGACGTTAAGGTGACGTGGCTGAACAAGAGCCGGCAGCATCTGAGCCAGACTCCTTTACTCTCCTGGTTAGGCAGCCTTTTACTGCTGACAACCGCGTTTACCGCCGAGATGCTCTACAGCACCCATCAGGCGGGCATGGCATCTTTACTGTGGTTGCTGGTGCTGCCCGCCATCATTGTCAGCAGCCAGTTAGCCTTACAGTTGCTGAGTGAGTTAACCACCCGCAGCCGCCATCCCCTTCCCCTGCCACGACTCGATTATGCTCAGGCGATACCAGAGCATGACCGTACACTGGTGGTTATCCCCTGTTTGCTCAGCAGCAATGAGGGCACAGACGCCCTGTTACGCTCTCTGGAAATCTGCTATCTCGGTAACGCCCTGGCGAATATCAGTTTTGCGTTACTGACCGACTTTACCGATAGCGCCGAACAGGACCATCATCATGACGCCGCGCTTATCCGTTACGCCGTGCTGAAAACGGAAGCCCTGAATCGGCGCTACAGCGGGGGTAAATCGGACATTGCGCTATTCTCCCTGTTACACCGTGACCGCACCCATAATATTTCTCAGGGCGTCTGGATGGGGTATGAACGCAAGCGCGGTAAGATCCATGCCCTGAATCGCTGGCTTCAGGGTGAAGAAAACGCCTTCAGCGTCACGGTAGGTGCCACGCAGACGCAACTGCACAGCGTTAAATATGTGATTACTCTCGACAGCGACACAATACTGCCGCGTGAGACAGCGCATAAGCTGATTGGCGTCATGGCCCACCCGCTCAATGCGCCGGTGTTCGACGATGTCAAAAATCGGGTAGTTGAAGGCTATGCCATCCTGCAGCCTCGTCTGGCTGAAGAGATACCAGTTAACGGTCAGAGCCGCTATGCCCGGCTGTGCAGCAGCATTCCGGGGAATGATGCTTACTCCTCACTCTCATCCGATATTTATCAGGATCTGTTTGGTGAAGGCTCATTTGTCGGCAAGGGTATTTACGATGTCGCTGTCTTTAGCCGGGCGATACGCAATACCTGTCCGGAAAATCTGGTGCTGAGCCATGACCTGCTGGAGGGATGCTATGCCCGCTCCGGTGTGGTCAGTAACGTCGTCCTGTATGAACAATATCCGGATAGTTACCTGAGTGATGTTGCCCGACGATTTCGCTGGGTGCGGGGCGACTGGCAGCTCCTGAACTGGCTACGGCTGCAGGTGCGGCAGGAAGATTGCAGCCGTCAAAAAAACCCACTCAGTGCGCTTTCCCGCTGGAAATTAACAGACAATCTGCGCCGCAGCCTGGTAGCACCTGCCCTGCTGATGCTGGTGTTTATGCTGTGCACGATAGTACCAAACCCGATATTCTGGGTCGGATGCATCATGCTCTTTCTGCTGCTTCCGGGACTGCCAGCGTTGGTGATCGATGGGGTGACGAAAAGTAAAACGCGTACCTGGCGACAGCATTTATCCATGCTGGTCACCGATGCCTTTAACCGCCTCTCCCGCGCTGGCCTGGCGCTGGCCATCCTGCCTCACGAGAGTTACTGGTCGCTGAAGGCGATTATCGTGACCTTATGGCGCCTGACTATCAGCCATCGCTACCTGAACGAGTGGAAAAGCGCTTCATCACAGAAACCTGTCGAGCCTGATGTGCGCCACTTCTACCGCTGCATGTGGATTAATCCGGTAGTAGGCGCGGTTCTGGTATTCCTGACCAGCCTGAGCATGCCGTCGATGACGCATGTTGCACTGGCGCTCGCTTTATTGTGGGCGGTCGCCCCCGCGTTACTGAGCCGCATGAGCCAGCCTAAACGCGCTCAGCCAGGCAGCCTTTCAGCGGAACAGCGCATCTTTTTGCGTCGCACCGCGCGTAAAACCTGGGCCTGGTTTAACGAATTTGCCAGCAGTGACAACAACCATTTGCCGCCGGATAATCTGCAGGAGATTCCGGAGTCGCGGGTGGCCCACCGGACGTCACCGACCAACATTGGCCTGTCGCTGCTGGCAAACCTGACGGCCTGGGATTTTGGTTATATCAGCCAGAATCGGGTCATCAGCCGGACGCTCGACACCCTCGATACTCTTGACCGAATGGAGCATTTCAGAGGACATCTTTATAACTGGTATGACACCCAGACGTTAAAACCGCTGAACCCACGCTACGTCTCAACGGTAGACAGCGGTAATATGGCGGCTCACCTTGTAACCCTTCAGGCTGGCCTGGCGCAGTGGAAATACCAGCCGGTGATGTCTCTTCCCTGTATCCTGGAAGGTCTCTCCGATACCTTCTCACTGCTTAAAGACCAACTGAGCGACACCCGCAGCGACATTGTGGAAAAAATCGATGCGCAATTAAGCCTGATGCAGCACGCTTCGCCCGCCGATTTTCACGCCGGGATGCAGGCTCTGCTGGCGTTAAGCGTGGTGGCAGAACAGACTTATCTTCCGACAACACGGGTAAACTGGCCGGCGCTTTTCCACCAGCAGCTGGTCGATTTTACTCAGGAGTGGTCCCTCCTTTTCAGCTGGGTTAGCCCGGATGCGCCACTGCCTGCCGACATTCCGTCATTGCTGTGGCTCGCTGAGTTGAACCTGAACCGCCCCGGACTCCCGGAAAAACAGGCAGAGGCGGTGATATGGGCCGCCCGCGAACGTATGGCTGCCCTGCTGGAGCTGGACAGCCGCCTTAACGATCACGCCAGTATGGACTTCCGCTTTCTCTATTATCCAGCCACGTCTTTACTCAGCGTGGGCTATAACATGGACAGCGGTCTGCTGGACGCCAGCAAATATGACCTTTTCCCTTCAGAAGTCCGCCTGACGCACTACTTTGCTATCTCCACCAGTCAGCTTCCGGCTAAGAGCTGGTTTGTGCTGGGTCGCTTATTTACTCAGCTGAATAACCAGCCCGCCGTGATGTCATGGAGCGGCTCAATGTTTGAATACCTGATGCCGCACCTGGTCATGCCGGTTTACCCCGACACGCTACTGGAAAAGATGGCGTTATCGGCGGTCAGGCAACAGATTGCCTCGGGTAACAGCACCGATACGCCCTGGGGCGTTTCGGAATCGGGTTACGCTGCGTTTGACGTCAATCATAACTACCAGTATCGGGCATTTGGCACGCCAGAACTGGGTCTGAAACGCGGCCTGAATGACAATCATGTTGTTGCGCCCTATGCGACGCTGCTGGCGCTGATGGTGCTGCCGCAGGAGGCGACGGCTAATCTGATAAGACTTAAAAAAATGGGTGCCAGCGGTGACTACGGTTATTACGAAGCGCTGGATTTCACCGCGGACCGACTGGCTCCCGGTCAGCCATTTTCGATCGTCAAATCGTATATGGCCCATCATCAGGCGATGGGATTGCTTGCACTCTCTCACCAGCTGCTGGATGCGCCAATGGTCGCGCGCTTTATGGCCAGCGCACTGTTTCAGTCTTCGCGTTTGCTGCTTCAGGAAAAAGTGCCTGATGATATTGAGCTCTATACCCCACGCCGCAGTTTTGTCGAAAACAGTGACCCTAAACAACAGCGCAGCATTACCGACCAGCGAGAATTCAGTGGTTCAGATCCGCACCAGCCACAACTGCAGCTGCTTTCAAACGCAGATTATCACCTGATGGTGACGCACTCGGGGACGGGCTACAGCCAGTGGAAGGGGCTGGCACTCACCCGCTGGCGTGCGGATAGCACCAGCAACAACTACGGAACGTTCTGCTACGTTACCGATCAGCAATCCGCCGAAGTGATTGCTCACAGCTATCAGCCGACCTGCTGCGAGCGTCCGCATTATAAAACCCGTTTTACTGATGCCGGGATTGAGTTTGACGCTTCAGGCACCACCTTCAGCATTCACACGCATATCGTGGTCTCCCCGGAAGATGATGTGGAGATCAGACGCATCACGGTCACTAACCGTTCCCGTCAGACCCGCCCGTTCGATATCACCAGCTACACCGAAGTGGTACTGGCACCAGCAGCCAGCGATATGGCCCACCCTGCGTTCAGTAATCTGTTCGTCCAGACTGAGATCGTTGACAGGCTGGAAGCGATCCTGGCTCACCGACGGCCACGTGAAGAGAAAGAAGTGACGGCATGGATGTTTCACGCGATGGCGATACATGGCAATACCGGCCGCCAGACCTCTTTTGAAACCGACCGGGCTGGTTTTCTCGGGCGTGGCAGGATACCAGCCGATGCTCAGGCGCTGATGCCGGGCAGTGAATTAACAGGTCAGCAGGGAGCGGTGTTAGATCCCGTGTTATCAATTCGCCAGTCAGTGACGTTAAAAGCGGGAGAGGCCGTCACCATCGATATGCTTTACGGTGTGACACTTCAGCGTGAAACAACTATTGCGCTGATTGAGAAGTACCGTAACCACATTAGCGCCGATCGGGTGTTTGAACTGGCGTGGTCCCACAGTCAGGTCGCCTTGCGTCAGTTGAATATCCGCACCGAAGATACCAGTCTGTTTAATCAGCTGGCCAGTGCCGTACTGTTTTCCAGCGCCGAAATGCGTGGCGAATCAGACGCGCTGATGCAGAACCGGCTGGGCCAGGAGTCATTGTGGCGTCATGCAATTTCGGGTGATCTGCCGATTCTTCTGGTTCGGATAGAAAACATTAATCAGCTCGACCTGGTCACCACCCTCATTCAGGCGCATCAGTACTGGCGACAAAAAGGGCTGATGGTCGATCTGCTCATCCTGAACAGCGACCAGGGCGGCTACCAGCAGAATCTGTTCAATCAGCTCACGACTCTGATCCCTGCCGGAGACGAACGACAGCAGGCAGACAAACCTGGCGGCATCTTTATCCGCAAAAGCGAAAGTTTTTCCGCTGACGATCTGCAATTGTTGCTGAGCGTCGCGGCGGTCGTGCTGGAAGGCCGAAACGGCAGCCTCGCCGATCAACTCAGCACGCTGTTAAAACCGGTGCGCACCCCGCCTGCTTTTGCGTTTCCATCGGTCAGTAAGACGCCGCAGCCTGCAGCCGTCACCTTTTCGCCGGAGCGGTTGCAGTTTTTTAATGGCACTGGTGGCTTCAACGAGGACGGCAGCGAATATCACATCATTCTTTCCGACCAGCAACAGACACCTGCGCCGTGGTGCAATGTGCTGGCCAACAGCCAGTCTGGCACCGTCATTTCCGAGAGTGGCCAGGGCTATAGCTGGTATGAAAACGCGCATGAATATCGCCTGACGCCCTGGCATAATGACCCCGTCAGTGACAGCTCTGGCGAAGCGCTTTATCTGCGTGATGAAGAGACGGGTGATGTCTGGTCGCCCACGCCGCTTCCGGTTCGCGGCAAGGGGGATTATCTGACCCGTCATGGCTTCGGTTACAGCACGTTTGAACACACGGAGTATGGCATCAGCAGCACGCTGACGGTGTTCGTGGCAGAGGAGGCGCCGGTCAGACTTTCCCTGCTGACGCTGAGTAACCTCTCTGGCAAAACGCGTAATCTGTCGATTACCGGATACGTCGAATGGGTTCTGGGTGAGCTGGCGAGCCGCTCCGCAAGGCATGTGGTGACGTCCCCTGCCGCTATTGCCACAGGCAGCGCGGTTCTGGCCAGAAACTTTTATAACAGCACAGGCTCTGCGCGGACCGCTTTTTTTGCCGTCACAGGAACCCGGATTGCGCACAGCGGCAACCGGCTTGAGTGTCTGGGTCGTAACGGCACCACACGGCAGCCCGCGATGATGAATGTTCGTGGTCTGTCAGGTAACACCGGGGCAGGAATGGATCCCTGCGCCGCGCTGCAAACGCTGACGACACTGATTGACGGCGACAGCCGCAGTTTTGTTTTTGCCCTCGGCGTCGGGGAAGATGAGGGTGCAGTGACCGCGCTGATGCAGCAGTTCCTCTCCACCGGGGAGGCTCAGAACGAGCTGACCAGGGTTAAACAGCACTGGCACCAGCTACTGACTAAAGTGCAAATCCAGACACCGGCAACGGAGGTCGATTTACTGGCAAACGGCTGGCTGCTGTACCAGACGCTGGCCAGCCGTTTGCTGGCGCGCAGCGGATATTACCAATCCGGTGGTGCCTTTGGCTTCCGCGATCAGTTGCAGGATACGCTGGCGCTGACCCACGCAGCCCCGCAGCGCCTGCGCGATCAGCTGTTGTTGTGTGCATCCCGCCAGTTTATCGAGGGAGATGTACAGCACTGGTGGCATCCGCCTGCTGGCCGTGGCGTCAGAACCCGCTGCTCCGACGACTACCTGTGGTTGCCCTATGCGCTGTGCCGCTATGTGCAGGCAACCGATGATATTGCGCTGCTGTCACAGCCCGTCAGCTACCTTGAAGGTCGCCTGCTGGCAGAGGACGAAGAGTCTGTCTATGAGCTTCCGGGCGTCAGTAAGATTAATGAAACGCTATGGCTGCACTGCGTTCGCGCGATTAACCACGCCCTTAATTTCGGTCAGCACGGCCTCCCGCTGATGGGCTCCGGGGACTGGAACGATGGTATGAGTACCGTCGGGATTGCCGGCAAGGGTGAAAGCGTCTGGCTCGGCTTCTTCCTCTATACGGTTCTGGACCGCTTTGCCGCGCTGGCTGTGCGGTTCGGCGATACCGATACCGCCCGGCACTGTCAGGACAATGCGCAGGCGCTCAAAACCGCGCTTAACCATGCGGCCTGGGATGGTGAATGGTATCTGCGCGGCTTTTTTGACAGTGGTCAGACGCTCGGTTCACATGCTGACAGTGAGTGCCGGATAGACGCCATTGCCCAGAGCTGGTCGGTACTCTCTGGCGCAGGCGAGGACGCCAGATGCCGGTCAGCGATGGCGGCACTTTATCAGCATCTGGTTGATAAGGATAACCGGCTGATTAAATTGCTTACTCCGCCTTTCGATGGCGCAGGGCCAAATCCGGGCTACATTCGCGGTTATTTACCGGGCGTCAGGGAAAATGGCGGTCAGTACACCCATGGGGCTCTGTGGGCGATTATGGCCTTTGCGGCGATGGGTGAAACAGAGCGCGCCTGGTCCCTACTCTCAATGATTAATCCGGTTAATCATAGTGGCAATCAACAGGATATGGCGATCTACAAAGCGGAACCTTATGTGATGGCTGCGGATGTGTATGCAGCCGAAGGCCACAGCGGGCGAGGCGGCTGGACCTGGTATACCGGTTCATCAGGCTGGGCCTATCAGCTTATCAGTGAGAGTCTGCTTGGGATAATCCGGCGCGGCAACGCGCTGTCTGTCCGGCCACAGCTTCCCGCTGAATGGTCAGAGATAAAAATTGTCTACCGTGAGGGGGAAGGGATCTACAACATCCGGGTTACTCGCGGTGGCAGCACCTATCAGCTGTGGCTGGATGGCAAACGGTGTGACGGCGACGAAATAGCGCTGGAAAGCCATAGCCAGGAACATCAGGTTGAAGTCTGGCTGGGCTCTGCGTCAGATTAAGTTAAACCAGACACCCCGCCTGCATCAGGTTAAAGAGGAGATTAAGTGGCCTTTGCGAGCGGGCCGTTGAGCTGCCACCCGCGCCGCTACGGGCAGCTCAACGACAGCGATCGGGTGAATGGCGAGGGTTAATCACCTGCTCACAATTATCTCTCGCCCCACCCTGTTTTCCCGCGCAAACCCCATGCTATCTTGTGGTTTTGATTTTTTCAGTGGGCAAAATTGATGACAAAGTTGCGGGTAGGGATCGTGTTTGGCGGCAAATCGGCTGAGCATGAGGTGTCGTTGCAGTCGGCCAAAAATATCCTTGAGGCGATCGACAAAACCAGGTTTGACGTGGTGTTGCTGGGCATCGATAAGCAGGGACACTGGCGTCTTAACGATGCGTCAAACTTCTTACTTAACGCAGAAAATCCGGCGCTAATCGCGCTGAATCACGCCGCTGAAGATGTGGCGCTGGTGCCCGGCACGACTCAGCAGCAGATCATCACCCGCCACAACGCCCATCCGCTGTCGCAGATCGACGTTATCTTCCCTATCGTGCACGGTACGCTGGGTGAAGATGGCTCTCTGCAGGGCCTGCTGCGCATGGCCTCGTTACCCTTCGTCGGTTCCGACGTGCTGGGTTCTGCGGTCAGCATGGACAAGGATTTTACCAAACGCCTGCTGCGTGATGCCGGCCTCAACGTCGCGCCATGGCTGAGCATTACTCAGGCACAACGCGCCCTCCTGGATGCAGAGGCAGTCATTGCCCGCTTTGGCCTGCCGCTGTTTATCAAACCCGCCAACCAGGGGTCATCAGTCGGCGTCAGCAAAGTGGATAGCATGGAAGAATTTGATGCGGCGCTGGCGCTGGCCTTCTCTTTTGACCGCAAGGTGCTGATTGAACAGGGTATCAAAGGCCGGGAGATCGAGTGCGCGGTGCTCGGTAACGATGCGCCGGAAGCCAGCCCGTGTGGCGAAGTGGTGGTGCATGACGCTTTCTACTCTTATGACACTAAATATATCTCTGAAAGTGGTGCGCAGACGGTGGTTCCGGCAGCCATTGCAGCGGAAACCAGCGATGCAATCCGTGACGTCGCCATCAAAGCCTTCTCCGCGCTGGAGTGCTTTGGCATGGCGCGCGTCGATGTGTTCCTGACCGATGACGGCGAGATTATCGTCAATGAAGTGAATACCCTGCCCGGCTTCACCAATATCAGCATGTATCCGAAACTGTGGCAGGCGGCCGGACTCAGTTATCAGGATTTGATCAGCCGTCTGATCGACCTGGCGATTGAACGCCATCAGCAGGCCAGCACCCTGAAAAGCAGCGTCAGTTGATCGAACCCGGTGACGTGGCGTTATGCCACGTCGCTGGTAATCGTGCGGTAGTTAACCGGCGAAGTCTGATTACGGCCATTGCGCTTCGACAGATAGAGATTTTTATCCGCCGCAGAGATTAGCCGGTTGATCACGCGGTGCCATTCCGTCGCCTCATCGGCACTGCCATGGGCCAGCCCCAGGCTGACGGTCACCGTAGCCGTGCTACCCTGCAACCAGAACTTCTCTTTCGCCATCTTCTGCCGGATTGCCTCCGCCAGAAAATAGAGCTTTTCCGCGTTCTGGTCGAACAGCACCACCACAAATTCCTCTCCGCCAAAGCGACAGATGCGCCCCGCTTTACCCACCACGCACTGCATCCGGCGGGCGATCTCTTCCAGCACGCTGTCACCCGCATCGTGACCAAAATTGTCATTGATGGCCTTGAAGTAATCGACATCCAGCAGGATCACGCCCACTTTACGGTCCGGGAAAATCGGCTCCGCACGCAGGCTTTCATATAAACCGGAACGTGACAGCAGGCGGGTCAGGAAATCGTAATTCGCGCGCAGCGCCAGACGCTGATTAAGCTGGCGGATTGCATCCATGCTTGCAGCCACGATCAGCGGACTAATTGCGATGGTTGCCACACCCAGTCGCGCAGAGGTCAGATGGCTGAGCGGCAACAGATTATCGTCGCCCTGAATGTTCATCACACCATGAGAGACCAGAATGATTTCAGTAATACCGGTCAGCAGGATCACCAGGCTGGTCAGCGGCATCGGCAACACAATGGCGCACCAGACCAGCGCCGGAACTGGCAGCGTCAGGCTGCCCGCGCCGCCCATCATCGCGCCGATCATCAGCGAAACCATCACGGCGATGACCGGTGCCAGCTTGCGGAACTGCAGAAACTGGCGGGGCGACAGCGACGACCAGTCGCGCGTCAGCAAAAAGGGCAGCAGCATCAGCCCGGTTGATAACTGCTCACTGAACCAGTCACCCCATGCCACCGCCAGTCCGGCATCAAAATCAGCCTGCTGTGCCAGCGCTCCCCAGCTGGCACAGGCCAGCGCGGCCAGCAGACAGGCAGGAAAAATACGCAGCGCACTGGTAATACGCTCGCTGCCGGAGTCATGCTGAAGATGCTTTACCAGCAGCGTGGCGGCCACCAGCACAAACAGAATATTCGCCAGGTTGAGGGTAAATGCAGAAAGCGCCCAGCCGGAAAATACGGTGTCGTTAAACACCATCGCGGCAAAGATGGCCAGGTAAGAGCGGGTCTGATGCAGAAAAGGATTACGGACGATAACGCCAGTGACGATCGCGTTGACCGGCCAGAAAAGAGACAGCTCCTGGGGGAAACGCAGGTGTCCGCCGATAAAGCAAAACAGCAGCGTGATTAAAAACAGCAAAAATGCGTTCTTCTTAGCGTTGTGCTCTTCAAACAGCTGTATGCGCATACATCCGGACCTTGTCGCAGAGAGGCTGGCTGTCCACGCCAGCCTGAACAGGCGCGTGGTGTCAGAATGATTAAATCCTGAATACCCTCAATCTCATCCGGCGATAAAGCCTCATTTCGTGGGATGATTCAGGAAAGTTATCCTGCAGTGGCTAACCCCATCCGATGACAGCAGAAATTGGGAACTTATTATGCCTCGCAAATAAAAAAATCGGATATCCGAGATATCCGATTTTTTCCTTTTAAACCCCTTTACCGTTGCGCTAAGCGCTATTTTACCGCAACCGGCCACTGACTCAGGCGAATGCCGCGTTTATCGGCGTTATCACCAAAATCTTTCAGCACCGCTTTAACGTCCGGATCGATATATTCCGCATTGTCGTTATCGACGATAACCACGCTGTTCTCCGGGATCTCATCCAGCAATCCCTGCAACTTTGGATTGTGCATAAAGGTCAGGTTCTGCTGGAAGCGCAGCACGTAATGGTCATCATAACGGGTAAGCTGCAGCGCGTTGCGATGGCTCTTATAGATGCTGTAGAGGATTTGTGTGGCGATGCCGATGCCAATACCAACCAGCATACCCAGCGTGATAATGCCGACGATGGTGGCCAGAAACGGCACGTACTGCTGTGCGCCCATCCGGAACTGCTCAACAAACAGTTTAGGTGTCGCCAGCTTATAACCGGTATAGAGCAGTACGGCAGCCAGGCTGGCCAGCGGAATGGCATTCAGCATCTCACTGAACCACATGCCACAAATCAGCAGCAGCACGCCGTGAATGAAGATCGAGAGCTTCGTCTGCGCGCCCGCACTGACGTTGACCGAGCTACGTACAATCACTGCCGTTATCGGCATCGCCCCAAGAAAACCCGCCGCCAGGTTACCGATACCCTGCGCGAACATCTCTTTATTGGGCGACGGCGCGGGCGTCTGAGGGCGCAGTTTTTTCAGCGCCTCCTGACTCAGCAGCGTTTCCAGACTGGCAACCAGTGCCAGAGTCACCGCCACTACCCAGACCTGCGGATTCTGCCAGGCCATCCAGTCGGGCGTTTCCAGTTCAGCCATCAGTGCGGAAACGCTGTCAAACGCAGGCAACGAAATGCGCGCCAGCCCCTGCGTCATTTCAGGGAAGAGCCGCCCTCCTGCTACCGTCGCCAGACAGCCGATCAGTACCGCAATCAGCGGGCCAGGGATCCAGGCGAGCGCTTTGATCCGTTTCACCGGCGCGGTCGTCCAGAGACAGAGAATGGCCAGGCCGACACCCGCCACCGCTATCGCTGGCAGCGAGAAAGTCATCTGGCCGGTCACCAGTGACACCAGCTCTGCATCACCAGCGGCGCCCAGCGCCACCGGAATCTGCTGCATAATCAGCAGCAGGCCAATCGCCGCCAGCATTCCTTTGATGACACTACCCGGCACCAGCGAAATAAACCGTCCGGCGCGCAGCAGGCCAAACAGGCATTGCAGTGCCCCGGCGATAATCAGCGCAGTGAGAAAAGCAGAGAAGCTGCCCAGTGAAGCCATCGAGGCGACGACAATAGTGACAAGCCCCGCCGCCGGGCCACTCACGGCAAACCGGGATGGGCTTAGTGACGTCACCACCAGACCGCCAATCACACCGGTCAGCAGACCGGCAAACGGAGGTAATCCGCTAGCCTGTGCGATGCCAAGGCAGAGCGGCAAGGCGACCAGGAAAACCACCAGACCCGCAGGAATATCGCGACGCAGGGTATCGAGGTTCATAATGAAGGCTCCTCTGCAGATTGATGAATCAGCTCTTTGAGATGGCCGGAGCGCAGGTCATAAACACAACCAAACACCTCCAGTTCCTGGCCCGATTGCCAGATTTGCCGGACCGGTTCAGATTTCACCAGCCGGGCGAATTGCGCCTGAACGTTGGCCTCAACCAGCCGATCGAGCTGTTCACCCGGCGGCGCGTCTGAGAGGGGAATGTCTGTCAGACCCGCCTGAATATCATTACGCAGGGTCTGAATGCGTCTCGCCAGTGCGCTCTCCTGACCGTCCAGCACACTGCCCGGCAGATTTTGCGCGGCTTCTACGCCGCCGCAGCCATAGTGACCACTTAATACAATGCGTTTAACGCCGAGAAAGAAGAGTGCGTATTGCAGCACGCTCAGTAAATTGTCATCGTCCTCAATCACCATGTTGGCGATATTGCGATGCACAAAGAGTTCGCCGGGATGGGAGCCGGTTAAGACTTCTGCCGGAACGCGACTATCAGAGCAGCCAATCCAGAGTGAGTGTGGCTTTTGCTGATGAAGGAATTTGTTAAAATAATCCGGATTACGCTGGCGGCGCTGTAAGGCCCAACTGCGATTTTTCGCTAATAAGGGTTTAAGTGTCGTCACAATCATCTTCTCTCTACTACCGGGATGTCGCATCCTGGCTAACCACAAAGTGTATCGGCTCACAAATAAAGCGTGAGCCGCCAGGTTAATAAGAACTGAGTCACAGAAAAAGGTTATAGACGCTAACTAATTTCAATGCACGCGTAATATTTCACAGCGATTTAACAATGCCGCTATTGTCAACTAACAGTCAGTAAAGGTCAGGGTTAAGTAAATTTAATTCAGCAGCAGGAATGTGGGCAAATAAACCAACCACCTTATTAAGGCAATAAAATCAAACAGATAAAATAGTAATAAAAATAAACTAAAGTTACTGATGACAAATAAATACAATTAATAAATGAGGGGATATTCACTGCCATACCAACCGGTGGGCTTTTTTCCAGGAATACTCTTAATTAAAAAACTAACCATTAGCACAATCCACCGGCTTAATTGCTGACAGCCAGTTAAATATGCCTGTAATAAGAGAAGAATGAAGCAAGAGATGATTAATTTAATTTGCAGCAGAATAGTGACGGCAGTAAGTAAATCAGGACCAGTTCTGAACAGAGCCTGAATGAGCAGGCTCTTTTTCTTGACGAATTATTTACCGTTCCAGCTTTGCAGCCGTGATTCCCGCACCGACAACTGCTGCTCCGGTGTCAGTTTATTGTAGTTTTCCGCCATTCCGCTCTCCCAGTCGCCATAAAGTGGATTCGGCAGAACGATGAACTGCGTACCAAACTGCTGGTGATTTAGACTCACAAAATCGCGACGCGTCTGATTACCCTTATGCCAGGTCGACCCACCAAAATCGTTGAGGTTGTCGCCGACATAGAGCACCACGTTGTAACCCGCGTTTTTGATGGCATCGAAACGCGCCTGCTTGTTGGAGCTGTCGGTATTCAGACGTACCGTTTTATCACTGACGTTCGGGAAGCCGAGCTGCTGCATATTGGCGACCGTGGCGGCGTAATCTTTCTGATCGCGGTTCGACACATAGAACAGCGTGCCGCCCTTCTCTGTCACATGACGCGCGAACTCGACCGCACCCGGCACTGCTTTCGCCTGACGCGCCTGCGTCCAGGCTGACCAGGTTTTGCTGCTGAACGGCTGGCCGTTCTTCGCCTGCCATGCACTGTAGGCGCTGTTATCCAGCATGGTTTCATCCAGATCGACAATCACCGCTTTGGGTTTGCCGGTCAGCGACGGTGCCTGATCAAACGCCATGCGCGCGGTATTGAACGCCTGCCAGGTCAGTGCCTGATATTCGCCTGACTGCTGGAACCAGTTTACCGCCAGCACCGATTGCTGCCCGAGCTGCTGTTGCGCGGTCTGATGTGTTGACGAGGCGCAGCCGGTCAGCAGCAGCGCGACCAGTCCGGATGCAGCGATTTTTGCGGAAGTTTTCATCATTTCATCCTTAAGGTGAGAAAGGTCTGAGGAGAAGCTTCAAAAATGTAGCAGTTAACGTAAGCTGTGGGCAGCCTAACGCACGCTGTTATAACAGGAGATTCTTATGGCCGTGATCCCGCGCTCGCCGTTGCTCGATTCACTGGAGTGGCTCGATTATGCGTTTCAGCCCGCCGGTGAGCCGCCTCCCGCCGATGCCGCCTGGGGACATCAGCGCCACAGCGCGACTGTAGTCACCGACATTGAGAACACCCCGCCGAAAAGCTGCGAGTCGGATGGCGTGATCGGTAGCGGAACGCGCCCGGTGGCGGTTTATACCGCCGACTGCCTGCCGGTGCTGTTCGCCGACCGCAATAAACGAATCGTGGCGGCAGTTCATGCCGGACTTAAGGGAACACTGGCGGGCGTGCTGACCCGCGCCGTGGAAAAACTGGGCGAGCAGGGCTGCAACCCGCAGGACCTGGTGGTGGCGATTGGCCCGGCAATGGGGCCCTGCTGCTATGAGCTGGCTGAACCGCAGCTTGCAGAGATTGCGCAGAACCCGGCGTTTGCCAGCGGGCTGCGCTGGCACCGGAACCCGCCGGTCAATCCGCTGGCGCAACGCACTCAGGCTGCTGCCCGCCAGCAGGGCGTCTGGTTCGATCTGCCTGCACTGGCGACGCATTTGCTGGTGCAGGCGGGTGTGCCGGCCGCGCAGATCGATAACGTGAACGTCTGCACCTACTGCATGGCGGAGAGCGGATCAAGCTACCGCTTTAATACTCATCATGGCAGCGGCTATCGCTCACGCTATTCGTGGATCCGACGGCGCTAAGCGTTTCAGAGTCAGAAACATTAAAGGCCACGGATAGTTGTGCTGCGTAAGGCACAACCTCCCTGCTCCCGCTCATCAGCACTTCCCCACCGATGTTTATGATTTCACTCACACCCTGACATTATTTCACTTTTTTTTAACGCAGAAGTGGCTAGAGTTAACTCATCCGACCACTTAACTGTGAGTGACTATCATGCCCGTCAATCCTGATTATCCTGCGCTGTTTACGCCGCTGAATCTTGGCTTTACCCAATTGAAAAACCGCTTTCTGATGGGGTCAATGCACACCGGTCTGGAGGAGCATCCGGATGGCGCAGCGCGGCTGGCGGCGTTCTACGGCGAGCGGGCGCGTGAAGGCGTTGCACTGATTGTCACCGGCGGCATTGCGCCTAATGCTCAGGGTGTCACCACCGCGCATGGCGCGATGCTTATCGACGAAGCGCAGTGCAGCTGGCATCGGCAGATCACGGAGGCGGTACATCAGCATCAGGGCAAAATCGCCCTGCAGATCCTGCATACTGGCCGTTACAGCTATCAGCCCGATCTGGTTGCGCCTTCGGCACGTCAGGCCCCGATTAACCCGTTCACGCCACAGGCGATGAGCGAGGCGGCGATTGAACAGACCATTGATGACTTTGCCCGCTGCGCCCGTCTGGCGCAGCGGGCGGGCTACGATGGCGTGGAGATCATGGGTTCCGAAGGCTACCTGATTAATCAGTTTCTGGTGAAGCACACCAATCAGCGAACCGACCGCTGGGGCGGCGACTTCCGCCAGCGGATGCAGTTCGCGCTGGCGATTACCCGCGCGGTTCGCGCCGCAACCGGCGATGCCTTTATCATCATCTTCCGGCTGTCGATGCTCGACCTGATCGAAGAAGGCAGCACGCTGGAGGAGACGCTGCTGCTGGCGGGCGAGCTGGAGCAGTGCGGCGTCACGCTGTTCAATACCGGCATTGGCTGGCACGAAGCGCGCATCCCGACCATCGCCACCTGCGTGCCGCGCGCGGCCTTTGCCTGGGTGACGCAGCGCCTGCGCGCCCATGTGTCAGTGCCGGTGATCGCCACCAATCGCATCAACCACCCCGCCGTTGCCGAAGAGCTGTTGCAGTCGGGCTGCGCCGATATGGTCTCGATGGCGCGCCCTTTCCTCGCCGACCCCGCCTTTGTCAGCAAAGCGCAGCGCGGCGAACCGGACAGCATCAACACCTGCATTGCCTGTAACCAGGCCTGTCTCGACCAGGTGTTTGCCGGGAAGATCACCTCCTGTCTGGTCAATCCGCGCGCCTGCCATGAGTCGCTGATGCCGGTTATCGTCAGCACCGCACCGCGCAGGCTGGCAGTAGTGGGTGCCGGTCCCGCCGGGATGGCGTTTGCGCTGCAGGCGGCACAGCGCGGCCATCAGGTGACACTCTATGAGGCCGCGCCGGAGATAGGCGGCCAGTTCAATATTGCCCGGCTGATCCCCGGCAAATCGGAGTTCAGCGAAACGCTGCGCTATTTCCGCAATCAGCTGGCGGCAGCGGGCGTGATGGTCAAAACCGGCTGTCGGGTCACGGCGGATCAGTTGAGTGACGCCGATGAAGTGGTGCTGGCGACCGGCATTCAGCCCCGTACGCCTGATATTCCAGGCATCGATCACCCCAGCGTGCTGAGCTACCTTGAGGTGCTGCGTGATAAGCGCCCGGTGGGTAAACGGGTGGCGATTATCGGCGCGGGCGGGATTGGCTTTGATGTGGCGGAGTATCTGTCACAGCCTTCACATGATGAGGATCGGGCGGCGTTTTACGCCGAATGGGGCATCGACCACAGCCTGACGCAGCGCGGCGGCATCGTGAAACCTGAGCCGCCTGCCGCGTTACGGCAAATCTGGCTGCTGCAGCGCCGGACAGGGAAACCCGGCGCCGGGCTGGCAAAAACCACCGGCTGGATCCATCGCGCCAGCCTGCAGGCGCGCGGCGTGGAGATGTGGGGCGGCGCGGAGTATCTGGCGATTGATGATAGCGGCCTGCACTTGCGGCGTAACGGCGAAACGCTGCTGCTGGCGATCGATAACGTGATTATCTGTGCCGGACAGGAGCCACAACGCGAACTGGAAGCCGCGCTGCGTGCAAAAGGACAGGTAGTGACGGTAATAGGCGGTGCAGACGTAGCGCAGGAACTGGATGCGCGCCGCGCGATTGCGCAGGCAACGCAGCTGGCTTTAACGGTCTGACTAGCGCATTTTCACCGCGCGCAGCACCACAAACTTCTGGTTAGAGGCGATCAGCGTGCAGTTGCCGAACAGCTTCTTCAGTTTGTGGTGATAATCAAGGTGGCGGTTGCCGACAATACGCAACTCACCGCCATACTGAAGGCAGCGTTTCGCATCGCGGAACATCTGCCACGCCAGATGATCGGTGACAGCGTGCTGCTGATGGAACGGCGGGTTGCACAGCACCGCGTGCAGCCGATCTGACGGATAGCCGCTCAGCACGTTGTTCACCAGGAACTGACAGCGCGACAGATCGTCAGGACGGTTCACTTCCACATTAAGCTGGCTGGAGGCGACCGCCATATAAGACTCATCAAGGAAATGCACTTCGGCCTGCGGATTCTGCTCCAGCGCCACCAGCCCTACCACGCCGTTGCCACAGCCCAGATCGACAATCTCACCTTCAATGTTTTCCGGCAGATGCTGCACAAACAGCCGTGCGCCGATATCCAGCGACGAGCGCGAGAAAACGTTGGCATAGTTGTGGATCTGATAAGAGGTGCCATCCAGCGGCCAGACCAGCGTCGGCGTCGCCTCACGCACTGCAGGCTTGCTGAACTGGCTGAAAATCAGACGCGCTTTTTTCCACGCCAGTGAGGTTTTGGTTTCACCGATGATCTGTTCGAACAGCTGAAGGGTAGAGTTATGGATCTCTTTGGCGCGCGCCGCCGCCAGAATCACCGTATCGGGTGTGACCACTTCGCGAATGGCACGCAGCTGATGCTCCAGCAGCGCCAGCGTTTTCGGCACCTTAATCAGCACTGCCGCCGGAGCCGCCGGCAATTCCGCGAGGCTATCAACAAAGTGTACGTCGCTGTCATCCAGCTCATTAAAGGAAAGGTTCTGACGGGCGGCCTGCTGGCTGAGCCAGGAGTCGCTGACATGCCAGACGGTGCGTGGACTCAGGGCGCAGGTTAATGCCCCGAAACTGTCGTTGAAGACCAGCACCGGTCCTGCCGGCAGCGCCTGCTGTAAGAGATATTCATCAGCCGCATCCCAGGCTTGTAATGGACTTTCGTCACGCATCTGCGGGAAGCGATGCAGGATCAGTGTGCGATCGTTCAGTTCAAGTTGGCTCATGAATTCTCCGGCGTGGTACACTTTGGTTGATTTTCGCCCCAAAAACGGGGGCGCAGTATACTGTCTTTCGCCTGGAATCCCTAATGTCCTCACTGATCTACCTTCAGGGTTATCCTGCCCCCCTTCTTGAGCAGGTTCAGACGCTGATTACCCACCAGCGCTTAGGTGCGTTTCTGCAGGAACGTTATCCGGACACTCACGACGTGATGAGTGATAAAGCGCTATATGACTACACCCAGGCGCTGAAAAATCGCTATATGCGCAACGCGCCACCCATCAGCAAAGTGATGTGGGATAACAGGATTAAGGTGATGAAGCACGCACTTGGCCTGCATACGGCCATCTCACGGATTCAGGGCGGCAAACTCAAGGCGAAAGCGGAGATCCGCATCTCGACCTTTTTCCGCCTTGCGCCAGAGCCGTTTCTGCGAATGATCGTGGTGCATGAACTGGCACACCTGAAAGAGAAAGACCACGATAAGGCGTTCTACCAGCTCTGCTGCCATATGGAGCCGGATTACCACCAGCTCGAATTTGATGCGCGGCTCTGGATGACTGATCAGGCGATGCGCGGTAACGCGGCTTAAAGAAACTCCTGTGCTTTCTGAATCAGGCTGGTTTTGGTCAGCGCGCCCAGAAAGCGTCGTTCCTGGGGATTGTTAAGCACCGGCAGTCGCTCCAGCGTGACCGCCGCAAACGCCTCCCACCCTTCACGCATACTCTGATTCTCAAACACCACCGGAAAATCCTGATCCATCACGCACTGCACCGGTGAATCAAGGGTGATCTCCTGCGCCAGCACCCGGCGCGAAATCTCATGAATTGAGACCACGCCGAGGAAAGCGCCTGCGGCATTAATGACATAGACGTAGCGTTCACGCTTAAGCGAGCTGACCGCCAGCGCCTGCCCTACCGACTCTTCCGGCTGCAGCGCCGCGCCGGGAATAATCAACTCGGCAATGCGCATATTATCGAAATCATATTTCGCCTCTGAACGGCTGAAGTGATGACTCACCACCGGATAGGTACTGACTGATTGCAGGCGATAAACCACCATCGACGCCAGCACGGTAGCGATCATCAGCGGGAACAACAGGCTGCTGTTGAGCGTCATCTCCAGCACCATCAGCATCGCCATCAACGGCGCCTGACTGACCGCCGCCAGCACTGCCGCCATGCCAATGGCGGCATAGAGCAGCACATTGCCGAGCGGCAGATGCAGCGCCGCACCCACCGTCGCGATGATGACGCCAAGCAGTGCGCCAATCAGCAGCGAAGGCGTGAAGAGTCCGCCGACCGCGTTCGATCCTACCGACAGGCTGGTGGCGAGGGTTTTCAGCACCAGTAGCAGCAACAGGCCCGGCAGCAGATAGTCGCCCGCCATCACTTTGACGATGACCTCGTAGCCGTTGCCGAGGATATCGGTGGAGATCAGCGCCAGTAAGCCTACGGCGACTCCGCCCGCGCCCAGACGCACGGGCAGCGAGGCGACCCGGCTGAACAGCATTTTGCTGCGAGCGATACACTTAATCAGCATCCAGCCCGCCAGACCGGCGCTCAGACCGATCACCACCGTCATCAGCAGGCTGCTCAGATCCATAGCGAAATTCGCGTCCGCCAGCGGATAGAGCGCGCTGCGGAAGCCCAGCGTCCACATAGTCATCACCGCCGTCGCCGAGGCGATAATAAGCGGGATCAGCCGCTGCAACGCGGAAATACCGAAGGCAATCTCCGCGACGAAAATCGCCGACGCCAGCGGCGCATGGTAGACCGACGAGAGGCCCGCCGCGGCCGCCATCGCCACGACGTCACTGTTTTTCAGGTTAAGCGAGGACGGTAACAGGCGGCCAATCGCGCTGCCGCACAGTGCTGAGAGCTGCACCATCGGCCCCTCTTTACCGATCGACGCGCCGCTGCCGATACTGGCAATCGACGACAGGGCGCGGAACAGCGAGGTTTTGGTCGGCACCGCATCGAGCCGGGCGTTGATCACTTCAAGGTAATCCGTTTTCACCGTCTGCTGCTGCTCAATGGCAACCGCATAACGCAGGAAAAAGCCCGCCAGCACGCCGCCCGCGCCCACCAGCAGCGGCCAGAAGATCCACGGCCAGAGATGCAGGGATTCGGTAATGTCGCCACTGCGCGCAAACAGCAGATGGTTGATCAGTTCAATGACGCCGCGAAAAGCCAGCGTCACCAGCGACGCCGCACACCCGACCGGAATGGCAATCAGCAATGTGGTCCAGTTTAATGCGTGCTTACTTGCTTTCACCTGTGCTCCCTGGTTGATGCCTGTTTATTATTGCTTCCGCATAGTATTGGAATGCGGATCGCAGGATCAATCCCTGCCTGCCCGGCGCGCTTGCACCGCGTCGGTGAGATGTTACTCTGCCGCTTTACCGCTGCCGGAGAGATGACGTGATTCGTTTTGCCATTGTGGGAACAAACTGGATTACACGCCAGTTTATTGATGCCGCTCATGAAACCGGAGCGATGAAGCTCTGCGCGGTCTATTCACGCATTCAGCAGCAGGCCGACGCCTTTATCGCCGATTATCCCTGCAAACAGACCTTTACCTCACTGGACGCCCTGGCCGCCAGCCCGGCGATCGATGCGGTCTATCTGGCCAGCCCCAACGCCCTGCACTGCCAGCAGGCGCTGCTGTTTATGTCGCACGGCAAGCATGTTATTTGCGAAAAACCGCTGGCCTCAAATCTGGCCGAAGCAGAGAAGATGATCGCCTGCGCTCGTGAGCATCAGGTGGTGCTGTTTGAGGCATTTAAAACCGCCAGCCTGCCGAATTTCCTGCGTCTACAGCAGGCGCTGCCTGACGTGGGTAAACTGCGAAAAGCGCTGCTGAATTACTGTCAGTACTCTTCACGCTACCCGCGCTATCTCAACGGCGAGAACCCCAATACTTTTGATCCGCGCTGGTCGAATGGCTCGGTGATGGATATCGGGTATTACTGTCTGGCCTCGGCGGTGACGCTGTGGGGCGAGCCAGATAGTGTGCAGGCCACTGCGACATTGCTGACGAGCGGCGTGGATGCACATGGCGTGGTGGTGCTGAGCTACGGTGATTTCGACGTGACGATTCTGCATTCGAAGGTGAGTGATTCCAGCCTGCCCAGCGAGATTCAGGGTGAAGCGGGCGCGCTGGTGATTGAAAAGCTATCGGAGTGCCAGCAGCTGACCTTTGTGCCGCGGGGCGCGGAAAAGCAGGCGCTGAGCCAGCCGCAACATATCAACATCATGCTGTACGAAGCGGCCGTTTTTGCCCGGCTGGTTGAGCAGCGCCAGGTGGACCATCCGGGGCTTGAGGTTTCGCGCATTACCGCCGCGTTGCTGACCGAAATCCGGCGTCAGACCGGCGTGATCTTCCCTGCCGATCATGCTGCTGTGTAAATATTTCTAAATATGTCTGTGAGGAGTTGCTTCCTGTGCGGCTAAACCGTAACTTACCCTCCTGCAAAGGGGAGTAACTTGTAAGCTGATTGATCGTCACTACGATGCGCAGGCATCCGGTCATCAGGCAACCCGGAATCCATTTCTGTGTTGTAAGTGAGACCTTGCCGGAAGGCGAGGTTTGCTTACACAAAAATAAGCGGCTGACGTCTTCTGACTTCAGCCGTTTTTTTTATTTTTAAGACAGGATACGAATATGCAAACTGTGGGTACGCCTTTACTGTGGGGCAGCTTTGCGGTTGTGGTGCTGATCATGCTGGCTATCGACCTGCTGTTGCAGGGACGTCGCGGCGCGCAGACCATGTCTTTCAAACAGGCGGCTGTCTGGTCGCTGATCTGGGTTTCCGTCTCACTGCTGTTCAGCGCCGCTTTCTGGTGGTATCTGGAGGGCAGCGCGGGACGTGAAGTGGCTAATACGCAGACGCTCGCCTTCCTGACCGGTTACGTGCTGGAAAAAGCGCTGGCGGTGGATAACGTCTTCGTCTGGCTGATGCTGTTCAGCTACTTCTCTATTCCGGCCAACCTGCAGCGACGGGTACTGATCTACGGCGTATTAGGCGCTATCGTGCTGCGTACCATCATGATCTTCGCAGGTAGCTGGCTGGTCACGCAGTTCAGCTGGATCCTCTATGTGTTTGGTGCGTTCCTGCTGTTTACCGGCGTGAAAATGGCGCTGGCGAAAGAGGATGACGGTGCGGTGGGCGACAAGCCAGTGGTGCGCTGGCTGCGTAAGCATTTACGCATGACCGATGATCTCGACGGCGAGAAGTTCTTCACCCGCAAAAACGGCGTGCTGTTTGCGACGCCGCTGCTGCTGGTGCTGATTATGGTGGAGCTCAGCGACGTGATCTTTGCCGTCGACAGTATCCCGGCGATCTTCGCCGTCACGACCGACCCGTTTATCGTGCTGACCTCAAACCTGTTCGCGATTCTGGGATTACGTGCCATGTACTTCCTGCTGGCGAACGTGGCAGAGCGCTTCTCAATGCTGAAGTATGGCCTGGCGATTGTGCTGGTGTTCATCGGCTTCAAAATGCTGATTGTCGACCTCTACCATATTCCGGTCGGGATCTCACTGGGCGTAGTCGGTGCCATTCTGGCGTCTACCCTGCTGATCAACGCCTGGGTTAACCGCAAAAGAGACCAGAAAAAGCTCACACCATAATTACCTGCAGGGGCAGCGGATGCCCCTGTTTTATTTTGCGGCAGCCTGCCACGCCATTTCATCTCTCTGTCACACTTCCACTATTCAGCATAATAAAAATCCGACATACCCCACAGCAACAGAACTTTCTCTTTTCTCGTCCGATCTTTTCCTTATACTCCGCCGGGCAAACCGTTTTAGCCGATGCAAAACATCGCGTCTGAAACTACATCCGCGACAAAATATAGAAAATATTATGCAGAAAACTCTCTCCGCACGTCTGGGCACGCTGCTCGCCGGAAGCCTGGTGAAGCAAATCATGATTGGGCTGATCGCCGGTGTGGCGCTCGCCTGGATTTCACACGATGCCGCGCTGGCGGTCGGTCTGCTGGGTGAACTGTTTGTCAGTGCGCTGAAAGCGGTCGCGCCCTTGCTGGTTCTGATGCTGGTCATCGCCTCAATCGCCAACCACCAGCAAGGCCAGAAAACCAATATCCGGCCAATTATTATGCTCTATCTGCTGAGCACCTTCTTCGCGGCAGTCGTCGCGGTGGTCTTCAGCCATCTGATCCCGCAGACGCTGACGCTGGCGGTGGGCAGCACGGAAATCGTTCCCCCTTCCGGCATCACCGAAGTGTTACGTGGACTGCTGATGAGCATGGTTTCGAATCCGATCACTGCATTGATGCAGGCTAACTATATCGGCATTCTGGTATGGGCCATTGGCCTGGGGCTGGCGTTCCGTCACAGCAGTGACAGCACCCGTGCCTTTCTCAACGATGCCTCTGAGGCGGTAACCTGGCTGGTGCGCTGCGTCATCCGCTGCGCCCCGATCGGTATTTTCGGTCTGGTGGCGTCGATTCTGGCCTCAACCGGCTTTGGCGCGCTGTGGCAATATGCCCATCTGCTGGCGCTGCTGCTGGGCTGCATGGTGCTGATGGCGCTGGTGGTGAACCCGCTGCTGGTCTTCTGGAAAATCCGTCGCAACCCTTATCCGCTGGTCTTCACCTGCCTGCGTGAAAGCGGCGTGACCGCCTTCTTTACCCGCAGTTCTGCCGCCAATATTCCGGTGAATATGGCACTGGCGAAACGTCTGGATCTCGATGAGGATACCTATTCGGTGTCGATTCCGCTGGGCGCGACTATCAGTATGGCGGGTGCGTCGATCACCATTACCGTGCTGACGCTGGCGGCGGTGCATACGCTGGGGATCAGCATTGATGTGCCGACCGCGATTCTGCTAAGTCTGGTGGCGTCACTCTGTGCCTGTGGTGCATCGGGCGTAGCGGGCGGTTCGCTGCTGCTGATCCCGGTGGCCTGCAATATGTTCGGCATTCCGAATGATCTGGCGATGCAGGTGGTGGCCGTGGGCTTTATTATCGGCGTCCTGCAGGATTCGGCGGAAACCGCACTGAACTCCTCAACCGATATTCTGTTTACTGCCGCTGTCTGTCAGGCAGAAGCGGAGCGCGAAACAAGCCGGGCCTGATTCAGTTAACATAAAAAAGGCGACCCGTATGAATAATTACGGATCGCTTAAGGCTGCTGCCATGCCCACATCAGGGTTAATCCAGCCGCAACGGATAAACTCAACGCGCAGGGAACACGGGCAGAAGAGGAAAGCGTCCCGCGCCAAGGATGGCGCGGGCCGAGCGTGTCATGGATGACGGCCTTTGCGACTTTCCGATCTGACTGTGTTCCCTTCGCAGGCTCGGTCTCACCGCCACAGAGCCGGACTTTATCAACGATCTCAAGCGACCCGCACTTTAGCGGGTCGTTTTGTTTAAAGCGTCACACCGCTTTTAAAAATCGCCAGCTCGCGGAAATCGTTTTTCTCATTGTTGGTCTGCTGACCACTGGCAATCGCCACAATGCTGTCGACAAAATCTTCCAGCATCGCATCCATGCTCATCCCTTCGATCAACCGTCCGGCATTAAAGTCGATCCAGTGCGGTTTTTTCTCCGCCAGCGGCGTGTTGGTCGCCAGCTTCACCGTCGGCACAAATCCTCCATACGGCGTGCCGCGTCCGGTACTGAACAGCACCATGTGGCAACCGGCGCCGGCCAGCGCACTGGTGGCGACCGCATCATTGCCCGGCGCACTCAGCAGATTCAGCCCCGGCGTTTTTAACCGCTCGCCATACTTCAGCACATCGACCACCTGACTCTGCCCCGCTTTCTGCGTACAGCCCAGCGACTTCTCCTCCAGCGTGGTGATACCGCCCGCTTTGTTGCCCGGTGACGGATTCTCATAGATCGGCTGCTGGTGATCGATAAAGTACTGTTTAAAGTCGTTGATCATCGCCACCGTTTTGCCGAAGGTCTCTTCGTCGCGACAGCGGCTCATCAGGATGCGTTCTGCGCCAAACATTTCCGGCACTTCGGTCAGTACGGTGGTGCCGCCATTGGCGATCATCTGGTCTGAGAAACGCCCCAGCAACGGGTTGGCGGTGATACCAGACAAACCATCCGAACCGCCGCACTCCAGACCAAACTTCAGCTCGCTAAGCTTGCCCGGTTCACGCCGGTCATGGCGCATTTTTTTATACAACGCATGCAGACGCTCCAGCCCGGCTTCCACTTCGTCGTCATGCTGCTGGCAGACCATAAATTCGACCCGGTCGCTTTCAAACGCGCCGAGGGTGTCTCTGAAGGCATCGACCTGATTGTTTTCACAGCCAAGACCAATCACCAGCACCGCGCCCGCGTTGGGATGGCGCACCATATTCTGCAGCATGGTGCGGGTGTTTTCATGGTCCTGCCCCAGCTGCGAGCAGCCGAAGGTGTGGCTGAACAGGAATGCGCCGTCAATGCCTTCTGCGTCCCGGGTCTCTTTCAGGAAACGCTGCAGGATCTGACGTGCAATCCCGTTGACGCAACCAACGGTCGGCAGGATCCACAGCTCATTGCGGATGCCGACTTCGCCACTGGCGCGACGGTAGATCTGTACCTCCCGGTCACCTGGCTGCGGTGAAAGCGTTACAAACTCGGGCTGATACGCATACTCATCCAGATCGCTGAGATTGGTGCGGGCATTCTGCGAATGGATGACCTCACCGGCGGCCACAGGCTGTGTGGCATGGGCAATCGGCAGCCCATATTTGATCACCAGCTCATCCTGCGCGATGGGCTGCAGGGCGAATTTATGCCCGCGTCCCACGGCCTGTTGCAGCGCCACGCTCAGTGGCGGCAGTTCAATCGTGGCGCCCCCCTCTAAGTCACGTAACGCCACGGCGACGTTGTCGCGGGGATCAATTTTAATTGCGTCTTGCATAGCGTTATCTCAGTTGGCTCAGCGCCTCACGCATTCCGTGGGCGATGATATTTTGCAGGTGTTGGGTGACCACCGCAGCCAGTCCGGGCTGACGGGTTAAATCTTTGCCCCAGTGTTGCGCGTCGCTGAGCACAGCATGCACCAGCTGTTGCGGCGACATCTGGTCCGCATTAACCGCTTTCCAGGCATCGGCGTAGCGCTGTAACCACTGCGGCTCATCCTGTAACGGCCAGCTTTTGCCGGCTGACTCACCGCGATAAAAGGCGATCAGCGCCGCCAGCGCAAAGGTGATGTGTGTCGGCCATTCGCCAGTTTGCTGATGCGCGGCAAGCAGTGGCGTCAGCAGACGGGTACGGAACTTGGTCATGCCGTTGAGAGCAATCGACAGCAGCGCGTGGCGAATGAACGGATTGCGGAAACGGCGCTGAACCGCATCGGCAAAGGCGTGAAGTTCATCGGCGGGCAGATCGAGCGTCGGGATCACTTCGTGACGCAGCAGGTTATCGACAAATCCGGCAATGGCCGGATCGGCCATTGCCTCGCCGACGCTTTCAATCCCGGCAAGATACGCCACCGGTACCATCGCGGTATGCGCACCATTGAGGATCGCCACTTTTTGCGCTTTATAGGGCGCAATATCATCCACATGCCGGACCTGCGGCGACAGCGTCGCCAGCTTCAGCTCACTGAACAGCGCCGACGGCCCCTGAATCACAAACTGGTAGTAGACTTCGCCCGCCACCAGATAGCGATCTTCATAACCCAGCTCACGTTGCAGCTGCTCGCTTTCCGCCGGGAAGCCAGTGACGATGCGGTCCACTAACGTGTTGTAAAATGCACAGTGCTGATGAATCCAGGTTTTAAATTCGGATGGCAGATGCCAGTGGTCGGCATAGCGCAGCACCAGCTCGCGCAGCGTGTCGCCGTTATGGTCAATCAGCTCGCACGGCACCACCAGCCAGCCCCGATCGCTGGCACCACTGAAGTGCGAATAGCGCGCCCACAGCAGCTGCGTCAGTTTGCCAGGGAAACTGCTGGCGGGCTGATCGGTGAGCTGGTCCGTGCCGACAAAGGCGATGCCCGCTTCAGTGGTGTTGGAAAAGACCATACGCAGATCGGGATTACGGGCCAGCGCCATAAACTCGCCAATCTGCTGATAAGGCTGGATTTCACGATTCAGGCTGCGGATCAGCCGGGTTTCGCTGACCTGTTCGCCCTGATCGTTTAACCCGCGGATCAGCGTGGTGTAGAGGCCATCCTGCTGATTCAGGCTGTCGCTGACTTCACGGTTGCGCGGCCGCACCACCACAACCCCCGCATCGGTGCCCTGATGTTCGTTCAGCCAGTCAATCTGCCAGTCAATAAAGGCGCGCAGGAAGTTGCCTTCGCCAAACTGGATCACCCGTTCGCGATAGACCGCGCCCGGAAAGTCGTGGCGGTTTAGCCTTTTCATTATCAGGCTCCCAGCTCAATGCCAAAGTAGTCGCGGGCATTGTTGAAGCAGATGTTCTGTACCATCTGACCTAACAGCGCTTCATCGGCTGGCGCTTCACCCTGCTCTACCCAGCGGCCAATCATCTGGCACAGCAGACGGCGGAAATATTCGTGGCGGGTGTAGGAGAGGAAGCTGCGGCTGTCGGTCAGCATCCCGACGAAGCGGCTCAGCAGGCCAATCTGCGCCAGCTGCGTCATCTGACGCTGCATGCCATCCAGCTGATCGTTGAACCACCAGGCTGAACCAAACTGCATCTTGCCCGCCTGGCCTTCGCCCTGGAAGTTACCCGCCATCGTCGCCAGTACTTCGTTGTCGCGCGGGTTCAGGCAGTAAAGAATGGTTTTTGGCAACGCGTTATTGAGATTCTGTGCGCCCAGCAGTCGCGCCAGCGGTTCCGCCAGCGGCTGATCGTTGATGGAATCAAAGCCCACATCCGGCCCCAGCAGCTGATACTGGCGCGGATTGGTGTTGCGCAGTGCGCCAATATGATACTGCTGCACCCAGCCACGGCGGGCATATTCGCTGCCCAGCCAGACCAGTACCGCCGTTTTAAACTGGGCCGTTTCCTGCGGGTTCGGCGCGGCACCGCTGCGACGACGCGCCAGGATTGCATCCAGCGTGGCGTCATCCGCCTCGGCATAACAGACGACATCCAGCGCGTGATCGGAGACTTTACAGCCGTGAGCCGCAAAGTGATCCAGCCGCTGATGCAGTGCGCGGCGCAGATCGTCAAAACGCTGCACGCTGATATCAGTCAGCTGCTCCAGCGTCGCGATCCACGGCAGAAAGGTTTCGGCTTCGATATTAAAGGCTTTATCCGGACGCCAGCTCGGCAGCACTTTGACGCTGAAGCTGGCATCGTCTGCCAGCGCGCGATGATGGCGCAGATCATCCAGCGGATCGTCGGTGGTGCCGACCATCTTCACCTTCATCTGCTGCATGATGCCGCGCGTGGTAAAGCTATCCTGCGCCAGCAGTTCATTGCAGCGATGCCAGATGGTGTCGGCGGTTTTCTCAGAAAGCAGCGTATCGGTGATGCCGAAAGGCCGGCGTAACTCCAGGTGGGTCCAGTGATAGAGCGGGTTGCCGATGGTGTGAGGCACGGTGCGCGCCCAGGCGTCAAATTTTTCACGATCGCTGGCGTTGCCGGTACAGAACGCCTCAGCCACACCGTTAGCGCGCATTGCCCGCCATTTGTAGTGATCGCCCTTCAGCCAGATGTCATAAAGGTTGGCGAAGCGATAATTTTCGGCAATCTGCTGCGGCGGCAAGTGGCAGTGATAGTCGAAAATCGGCTGATCCTTTGCATAATCGTGATAGAGACGACGGGCGAATTCGGTATCCAGCAAAAAATCTTCGGTCATGAAACGTGACATACATGCTTCCTCATCGACTGAACCACTGATGGCCCAAAGTTATCATACCAATTTTAGTTCGTTACGGATTTATTTGAGATCCTGCTCACATAAACGGCGGTGACTGACTACCGTTATGGACGTTTCTGTCGTCCGCAGCGCGCTAAATGGCTGTCATTTCGCAGGTTTCCAGTATCCCACAGTGCAGAAAGGGTTTTTGTGATGGCTCTCAACTTTTAAAGTTGTATAACAAGTTAGGCTCTGGCCCCATCGTGAGGTCGTTAGCGACTCACAAAGGGCAAGGTCATAACAGGGTTGCTCATACAGAACCTGCGGGCGTGAGCAGAGCTGCATCACGTGCTGTCCCGCTCCAGATAACAACAGCGGCAAGACCGCATACAGAACTGGAAGAGGTAGAGGATGCGTAAGATCAAAGGGTTACGCTGGTACATGATTGGGCTGGTAACGCTCGGTACGGTATTAGGGTATCTGACCCGTAACACCATTGCCGTGGCGGCCCCGACACTAATGTCAGAGCTGCATATCACCACGCAGCAGTACTCCTACATCATTGCGGCCTATTCAGCCTGCTACACGCTGATGCAACCGGTGGCAGGTTATGTACTGGATCTGCTTGGCACCAAAGTTGGCTACGCGGTGTTTGCTATTATGTGGGCGATTTTCTGTGCCGCTACGGCGATGGCGGGCAGCTGGGGCGGCCTTGCTCTGGCGCGTGGTGCCGTCGGTGCGGCTGAAGCGGCGATGATCCCGGCCGGACTGAAGGCGAGCAGTGAGTGGTTTCCGGCCAAAGAGCGTTCGGTTGCGGTAGGCTACTTTAACGTCGGTTCGTCTATCGGTGCGATGCTGGCTCCGCCGCTGGTCGTCTGGGCAATCGTGGCGCATAGCTGGCAGATGGCCTTTGTCATGACCGGTGTGCTGAGCATGGCGTGGGCACTCTGCTGGCTGGTGTTCTATAAGCACCCCAAACAGCAAAAGAAGCTGAGCGATGAAGAGCGTGACTATATTATCTCTGGTCAGGAAGCGCAGCATCAGACCAACAACACCCACAAAATGTCGGCCCTGCAGATTATCCGTAACCGTCAGTTCTGGGGCATCGCGCTGCCGCGTTTTCTGGCAGAACCGGCGTGGGGAACGTTCAACGCCTGGATACCGCTGTTTATGTTCAAGGTGTACGGCTTCAATCTGAAAGAGATTGCAATGTTCGCCTGGATGCCGATGCTGTTTGCGGATTTTGGCTGCATCCTGGGTGGCTATCTGCCGCCGCTGTTTCAGCGCTGGTTTGGCGTTAACCTGATCGTCTCCCGCAAGATGGTGGTGACAATGGGTGCGGTATTAATGATTGCGCCAGGCACCATCGGGCTATTTACCAACCCTTACGTCGCCATTGGCCTGCTGTGCGTCGGCGGCTTTGCGCATCAGGCCCTCTCTGGCGCACTGATCACCCTGTCGTCAGACGTTTTCGGCCGCAACGAAGTTGCGACAGCGAACGGCTTAACCGGCATGGCCGCCTGGACCGCCAGTACCATGTTTGCGCTGGTTGTCGGCGCCCTGGCCGATACGCTGGGCTTCAGCCCGCTCTTTGCCGCGCTGGCAGTGTTCGATCTGCTGGGTGCTGTCGTTATCTGGACGGTCCTGAAAAATAAACCTGTTTCAGAGCTGAATACTGAAGCGGTTATTCCGTCAGCCAGCGCCGTTCGCAGTTAACCCGCCGGGCTGGCTTGCGCCAGCCCATTTCCTCGCACGCCCTGAAGTGGTATAACAACTTATCTGTCTGCTACCAGGATTGTGCAATGGACATCACTGAATCCCGTCGACTCTATCAACAGCTGGCCAGCGAGCTGAAAAGCCGCATTGAAACCGGGATCTACCCGGTGGGTGAAAAACTGCCTGCCGAGCGCCTGATTGCTGAAGAGATGGAAGTGAGCCGCACCGTCGTCCGCGAAGCGATCATCATGCTGGAAGTTGAAGGCTATGTTGAGGTTCGCAAAGGATCGGGTATTCATGTTATCGCCAGCCAGCAGCAGAACCGCATCGCCGCTACCAGCAGCCAGCTTGAGTTTGCCACTTTTGGTCCGTTTGAATTACTGCAGGCGCGCCAGCTGATTGAGAGTAACGTGGCGGAATTCGCTGCCACCCAGGTAACGCGTCAGGACATTATCGATCTGATGGCGATCCAGGAAAAAGCCCGCCAGGAGGATCACTTCCGTGACTCCGAGTGGGACATGCAGTTTCATGTGCGAATTGCACAATCCACCCAAAACAGTGCCCTGGCCGCCATCGTTGAAAAAATGTGGCTGCATCGTCTGCACAATCCCTACTGGCTTAAACTTCACGAACATATCGACCAGCGCAGCATTCTCAGCTGGTGCGACGACCACGATCAGATTCTCAAAGCCCTGATGCGTAAAGATCCCGCCGCCAGCAAACTGGCGATGTGGCAACATCTGGAAAATACTAAACAGATGCTGTTCAACGCAACGGCGGATGATTTTGAATTTAACGTGGATCGTTACATGTTTGGTGAAAATCCGGTCATCCTGCCTGATGGATCCAACAACGCTCGCTAAAAGTGCCTGAAAACACCCTGAGATGGTCAGTTAATCTGCAATAGTGTCAGGTCATGTAAAGCTCCTTTTTACACGCCGTTTCACAAGGTAAAACTCCTGTTTGCCAGAGAGTTTTCCTGTCTCAGACAGGCGATTTTTGTTACAGTTATCGCCCTTTTATTACCCTTTGCGACAGGGTTTTATAAAGTCGCTGATTTAACAATCAATTCTGGAAGGATCCGGAAAACCCCGCCCAGGCTGCGCTCCTAAAATTTATAACGAAATGCCGGTCTGCGTTTAAGTCCCTGTGGGACATATTTAACAATGATGTTCAGGAATGATTGATGGATATTTTGCAAGCGTTGCTGCATGCCCTGTGGCAACAGGACTACGAAACTCTCTCCGACCCCACGCTGGTATGGGCCATTTACGGCGTGCTGTTTATGATTTTGTTTTTAGAAAATGGTCTTCTTCCTGCCGCATTTCTGCCGGGTGACAGTCTGCTGATTCTGGTTGGTGTTCTGATTGCCAAAGGCACCATGAGTTTCCCGTTAACGATTCTGGTTCTCACTACTGGGGCCAGCCTTGGCTGCTGGGTGAGCTACATTCAGGGCCGATGGCTGGGCAATACGCCTACGGTACAGAAATGGCTCTCTCACCTTCCCGCCCAGTATCATCTACGCGCGCACAGTCTGTTCCATCGCCATGGTCTGTCTGCCCTGTTGATTGGCCGCTTTATCGCATTTGTGCGAACGCTGCTGCCGACCATCGCCGGATTGTCAGGCCTCAGTAATGCCCGCTTTCAGTTCTTCAACTGGGTGAGCGCCTTCCTCTGGGTAGTCATTCTGACCGTTATCGGCTTTGCGCTGGGTAAAACCCCGATTTTCCGTCGTTATGAAGATGAGATGATGTTCTTCCTGATGATGCTGCCACTGGCGCTACTGGTCTTTGGCCTGGTGGGATCGCTGGTCGTGTTATGGCGTAAGCGTCAGGCGAATCAGAACGGGAAAGCCGAGTAATGAAACTGCTGCAGGCTATTCCTAAACGGTGGATACCGTGGTTGATCGCTGGCGCACTTGCGCTGACCGCGCTTTGTGTGGTTCCTCCTCTGATGCAGCACGAGACGGTAGTGAAAATTCGGGTTTCTCATGCTGGTGCAACGCTGCCTGATGGCTTTTATCTCTATCAGCAATTAAGTGCGCAGGGTATTCGTATCAAAAGCATCACGCCTGCGGGTGACGCACTGATTATCCATTTTGACAGCGAAGAGCAGAGCCTGGCCGCACAGAAGGTATTGCGCCGATTGTTGCCACAGGGTTTTATCGTGGCCCAGCACGATCACGCTCAGCACCTCTCTCTGGCGTAATAAGCTCCTCTCTTTGCTTTCAGGCCGCCGCGGCAGGGTGTGGCAGTCTGAAAGGCGCCCTATCTCCCGGTCTTCTTTGAACTTTTTACTATCGATGTCTATGCTTAACTGAGAGTCGATTCTCAGCACGCGCAGGCATAACATTACGCGTGTGATGAGGAATCAGATCGCAATGGAAGGTTCAGGACCGATGAAATATCAAGTATTACTGGGCGTCGCGCTGCTTTCGTTGTCGGGTTCGCTGCTGGCAGCAGAATCGCTTTGTGAACAGAAAGAACAGGATATTCAGCGTGAAATCGGGATGGCACAGAAGCATAACAACCAGCGCCGGGTTAACGGCCTGGAGCGCGCGCTGACCGAAGTCCGGGCTGATTGCAGTGATAAAAAGCTGGAAGCGGCCCATCTGGAAAGAATTAATGCTCAGAAGCAGAAAGTGGCTGAGCGTGAGCACGCACTCAGGGAAGAGCGTGAAGAGGGCCATGACAGGGAGAAGATTGCCAGGCGACAACAAAAACTGGATGAAGCGCGCCGGGAGCTGAAAAAGTTACAGGCGGAGCCCTATTAATCGGAATTAACCAACTGATGTTAAAGGAGTATTTTATGTCTAAAGACACATCATCGGAACATTTACGTGCTGAACTGAAAAACCTTGCTGATACGCTGGAAGAAGTGCTGAGCAGCAGCACCGAAAAATCCAAAGGTGAGCTGGATAAACTTCGCAATAAAGCGCGTGTGGCGCTGGATAGCTCTCGTGAGCGGCTGGGCGAATCAGGCGAGCGCATCGCTGCGACTACGCGCGAAGCGGCGCAGAAAGCTGAAGGCTACGTGCGTGAAAATCCATGGCATGGTGTGGGTATCGGTGCAGCGATTGGCGTCGCACTCGGCATGCTCATTTCGCGTCGCTAACCATGGCAGACTCACAGCAGAACCACGGCCCGGCTAAAGGGGTCATTAACATCGGCCAGCGTATCGTTACCACGCTGGTTGGCATAGTTGAGACACGCGTTCGTCTGGCAGTGGTGGAACTTGAGCATGAGAAAGCGAATCTGATACAGATGCTGTTGATGACTGGCCTGACAATGTTGTTCACTGCATTTGGTCTGATGAGCCTGATGGTCCTGATCATCTGGGCAGTGGATGCACAATATCGTCTGATGGCGATTGGCATCACGACCGGTACGCTGTTTTTGCTGGCGGTTATTTTCGGACTCTGGACGCTTCACAAATCACGTCAGTCCACGCTGTTGCGCCACACGCGCAAAGAGCTGGAAACAGATCGTGATTTGCTTGAGGACCAGCGCTGATGAGTCGCCGCGAGCGTGAAGAACGCATCCATGAACTGCTTAAGCATGTGCAGCAGCAGCGGCTGGATTTAAGCGCTGCGCGGCGTGACTGGCTGGAAAGCACCGCCCACTACGATCGCGGCTGGTTTACTTTCCTCAGCTTACGTCGCTATCTGGCCATTGGCAGCAGCGCGCTGGCCGTTTACTCCATTCGCAGTCCCAGCAAGCTGTTGCGCTGGGCAAAGCGGGGATTCGGTGCATGGAGCACCTGGCGCATGATCAAGTCTGCTCTGCCCCCGCGTTAATTCTGCTTAAAGCCGGTCCTGAAAAGCCGGCTTTCTTCATCAGAATTTCTGAAGAACACTGACAGTATATCTCGCTTACAACCTTTCCACGCCGCGATTATCATCTCCAGCTATCAACCCAATGAATGCAGAACTGCTTTCAGCGGGCATAAACCCTGCGGGCAGCTTGCCCTGCATTCCTGATAGCGCTGGAGTAAATGATGAAAAAATTCGAAGACGTTGGTTTGTTACTGGCTCGCATCCTGATGCCAATCCTGTTCATTACGGCTGGCTGGGGCAAAATCACCGGTTATGCTGGCACTCAGCAATATATGGAAGCAATGGGCGTCCCGGGCTTTATGCTGCCGCTGGTTATCCTGCTGGAGTTTGGCGGCGGTCTGGCCATCCTGTTTGGTTTCCTGACCCGTTTCACTGCCCTGTTCACTGCAGGCTTCACCATCCTGACCGCGTTTCTGTTTCACAGTAACTTTGCCGAAGGCGTGAACCAGCTGATGTTCATGAAGAACCTCTCTATCGCCGGGGGTTTCCTGGTGTTAGGTCTGGTGGGTCCGGGTGCATATAGCCTTGATCGCCTGATTAGCAAAAGAAAAGCACAGCCAGCGATTGCGCGCTAATCTCACATAAAGCGTAATGCC
Organism: Pantoea sp. XY16; assembly: GCF_025153065.1. NCBI lineage: Bacteria > Pseudomonadati > Pseudomonadota > Gammaproteobacteria > Enterobacterales > Erwiniaceae > Pantoea > Pantoea sp. XY16. Next base: position 177,730 of record NZ_JANZNP010000010.1, read on the forward strand.
ACATATACTTAGCAGGGCGGGGACATTTCCCCGCCCTGTTTGCATTGGAGCCATTATGGGACAGTTAATTGACGGTGTCTGGCATGACACCTGGTACGACACTAAATCTACCGGCGGACGCTTCAAGCGTTCAGAGTCGGCTTTCCGCAACTGGGTTACCGCGGATGGCAGTGCTGGCCCGGCAGGTAAAGCGGGATTTGTCGCCGAACGCGACCGCTATCATCTTTATGTCTCGCTGGCCTGCCCCTGGGCGCACCGCACGCTGCTGATGCGCCAGCTGAAGGGCCTGGATAGCATGATCGATGTCTCCGTGGTGCATCCGCTGATGCTGGAGAATGGCTGGACCTTCGATGATAGTTTTCAGGATGCGACCGGCGATAAGCTCTACCAGAATGAGTTCCTCTATCAGCTCTATCTGCACGCCGATCCGCAATACAGTGGCCGCGTAACCGTGCCGGTATTGTGGGACAAACACCAGAATACCATCGTCAGCAATGAGTCGTCGGATATCATCCGCATGTTCAACAGTGCGTTTGATGCGGTGGGCGCCCGTGCCGGTGACTACTATCCCGAAGCGCTGCGCGAGAAGATTGATGAGCTGAATGGCTGGATCTACGACACGGTGAACAACGGCGTCTATAAGTCAGGCTTCGCCACGTCGCAATCCGCGTACGATGAGGCCGTCACGGCGCTGTTCCATTCGTTGTCGCGGCTGGAGCAGATCCTGGGCCAGCATCGCTACCTCACTGGCGATCAGCTGACCGAAGCGGATCTTCGGTTGTGGACCACGCTGGTGCGCTTTGATCCGGTCTATGTGACCCACTTTAAATGCGATCGCCATCGCATCAGTGACTACAGAAACCTCAGCGGTTTCCTGCGTGATATCTATCAGATGCCGGGTATCGCAGAGACGGTTAATCTGCCACATATCCGCCATCATTATTACTGCAGCCATAAGACCATCAACCCGAACGGCGTCATTTCGCTGGGCCCGGCGTTTGACTGGGATGAGCCGCACGGCCGCGGTTAAGCTGCCTGCATATCGCGCAGGGAGCAGATACAATCTGACCGCAATGACAATCTAAACGCGAAGGGAACAGGGTCAGAAGAGGAAAGCGTCCCGCGCCAGGGATGACGGATTTTGCGACTTTCCGATCTGACCCTGTTTCCTTTGCAGGCGCGATCTCACCGCTGACCTTCAAACCACCGCACGTCACAAAGCAAAAACCCCGCCGAAGCGGGGTTTTTGATAAAAAGTCGAAGCTGACCGTTAAGCCGGGTTCTGTCGTGGACAGTCATTCATCTAGGCCAGCAATCGCTCACTGGCTCAAGCAGCCTACCCGGGTTCAGTACGGGCCGTACCTTGTGAACCCCTATTTGGCCTTGCTCCGGGTGGAGTTTACCGTGCCACGAACTGTTGCCAGTCGCGCGGTGCGCTCTTACCGCACCCTTTCACCCTTACCTGATCCCATTTCTGGGCCATCGGCGGTTTGCTCTCTGTTGCACTGGTCGTAGGCTTGCGCCTCCCAGGCGTTACCTGGCACCCTGCCCTATGGAGCCCGGACTTTCCTCCCCTCTGCCCGTCTCCCCACAAGTGAGGACGACGACAAAGCGGCGACTGTCTGGTCAGCTTCGGCGCAGGATAATAGGCGATTCGCCAGCGTTTGTCACGCCTCTTGCTGCTCCAGCGCATACTTATAAAGAGCATTTTTCTTCACGCTATGGATCTCAGCGGTCAGCGCAGCCGCGCGTTTCAGTGGCAGCTCTTTCTGCAGCAGCGCCAGCGTACGTAGCGCATCGGCCGGTAGCGCATCTTCATCATCGACTTTATACCCTTCAACAATCAGCACCATTTCGCCTTTGCGACGATTCTCATCTTCTTTCACCCAGGCCAGCAGCTCGCCAACCGGTGCACCGTAGATCGACTCCCAGGTTTTAGTCAGCTCGCGCGCCAGCACCACGTAGCGTTCGGCGCCCAGCTCACTCACCATATCCTGCAGGCTGTCGATCAGACGATGAGTCGACTCATAGAAAATCAGCGTGCGTGGCTCCTGCACCAGCGCCCGCAGCGCATCGCAGCGGCCTTTGGTTTTAGCGGGCAGAAACCCTTCGTAACAGAAACGATCGGATGGCAGTCCTGCAGCACTTAACGCGGCAATGGCAGCACAGGCACCGGGCAGCGGCACCACACGAATACCCGCTTCACGGCAGCGACGCACCAGATGGTAGCCCGGATCGTTGATTAGCGGCGTGCCAGCATCGGAAACTAAGGCTATGCTTTGACCCTCCTGCAGCTTCGTTAACAGCAGTTCAGCCTTATGCTGCTCGTTGTGGTCATGAAGTGAGAAGAGTCGCGCATTGATGGCGAAATGTTGTAGCAACAGCCCGGTATGACGTGTATCTTCCGCAGCGACCAGATCGACGCTCGAAAGCACCGTCAGCGCCCGCTGGGTGATATCACCCAAATTACCAATCGGGGTTGGAACGATGTAGAGCGTGCTGGCAGAAATCTCTGCCCGATCGAGTTGTTTCATTGTTTCATCCGAATTGCCGATTTAATATTGAGCATCTTGAAAAAAACATCACTGGATACAGTATGCTTCCTTCAAAAGTCGTTCGTCATAAAGCAGGACGCTTTCTGCCTGTCATTCTTGCTGGGCTGATTTTAGCCGCGTGTAGCGGTCAGGGGCCGCAAACCTCAACCGTCAATATTCAGGGGCCAGTCACCGCCAGCTCCGCTTACTATCTGCAGCAAGCGCAGCAAAGCAGCGATGATAGCAAGACCGACTGGCAATTACTCGCAATCCGCGCCCTGTTGAAGGAAGGAAAGTATCCTGAAGCGACCCAGCAACTGAGCCAGTTGCCGCAGCAGCTCTCAGAGACGCAGCAACAGGAATCCCTGCTGCTGAGAGCGCAATTGCTGATTTCACAGCAGAAAACCAAAGAGGCTGAACCCCTGTTAGCACAGGTGAAAACCGGTTCGCTGTCGCAGGATCAGCTGGCACGTTATTACAGTCTGCAGATCGCCAGCGCCCAGGGTCGCCCTTCACTCTCACTGCTGCGCACCTATATTGCGCAGGAGCCGCTGCTGAAAGGCACCGATCATCAGGCCAACATTGACGCCACCTGGCAGACCCTGACGCAGATGTCACCACAGGAGGCCAGCAACCTGGTGATTAATGCCGACGAAAATGTGCTGCAGGGCTGGCTCGATCTGCTCGCGGTCTGGCGTGCCAACGCCCAGGATGCGGAGATGCTCAAGTCCGGCATCAAAGACTGGCAGACCCGCTATCCGCAGAACCCGGCGGCTAAAACGCTGCCGACGCAGCTGAGCCAGATGCAGAACTACACTAAAGCCTCTACCAGCATCATCGCCCTGCTGCTGCCGCTGAATGGCCAGGCGCAGGTCTTTGCGAATGCGATTCAGAAAGGCTTTAACGACGCGAAGAATGGCGTAACCGCGCCGGTCGCCCAGCCAGCGGCTGCCCAGCCTGCTTCTGCAGATGCGACGGCCAGCACGCAACCTGCCGCCGCGGGATCGGCTGCCGATCCCATCAGCGCGCCGCAGCAGTCTGCTGACACCACAACACAACCTCAGTCACAGCCCCAGTCTCAGTCTCAGTCTCAGTCTCAGTCTCAGCCTGCTGCAGCCGCACCGGCCAGCAACGCCCAGATCAAGGTTTATGACACCAGCAGCCAGCCTATTGAGCAGGTCATGCAGCAGGCCCAGCAGGATGGTGCGACTATCGTGGTCGGCCCGCTGCTGAAGAGCAACGTTGAGAAGGTCGCCAACAGCCAGACGCCACTGAATGTGCTGGCGCTTAATGAGCCGGAAAAGATCCAGAACCATCCGAATATTTGCTACTTTGCGCTTTCTCCTGAAGACGAAGCGCGCGATGCCGCGCACCATATCTGGGATCAGGGCAAACGCCAGCCGCTGTTGCTGGTGCCGCGCAGTGGACTGGGCGATCGCGTCACCAACGCTTTTGCTCAGGAGTGGCAGACGCTGGGGGGCAGCACCGTCATGCAGCAACGCTTTGGCACGACATCTGAGCTGAAACAGGGCATCAACAGCGGTGCGGGCATCAGCTTATCGGGTACGCCTGTGAACGCTGCACCTGCCGAGCCACAGGGCGTTTCGATTGCAGGCCTCACCATTCCAGCACCGCAACAGAGCACGCCAGATGTGGTCAGCACCAGCAGCGGTGGCGGCGTCGATGCGGTCTACATCGTCTCCACGCAGGATGAACTGCAGCTGATCAAACCTATGATTGCCATGCGCACTGGCAGTCGCAGCAACATTTCGCTCTATGCCAGCTCGCGCAGCGCGCAGGCAGGTGCAGGACCGGACTTCCGTCTGGAAATGGATGGCCTGCAGTTCAGCGATATTCCGCTGCTCTCCGGCAGCAACCCTGGCCTGATGCAGCAGACCTCGAAGTCATTCAATAATGACTACTCGCTGGTGCGTCTCTATGCCATGGGAATGGATGCCTGGACGCTGGCGAACCACTTTAACCAGATGCGTCAGTCTGCTGGCTTTACGCTGGATGGTAATACCGGCAAGCTGAGCGCCGACACGGATTGTGTGATCAACAGGAAGTTGACATGGAACCAGTATCGTCGGGGCGAAATCGCACCGGCCAACTAAATCGCCGTCAGATTGGTGCCGGGCATGAAGAAAATGCCCGACACTATCTGGAGCAGGCAGGCCTGATATGGGTCGCCAGCAATGTTCACTTTCGCAACGGTGAACTTGACCTGATTATGCGTGACGGGCACTGTTGGGTGTTTGTTGAAGTCCGCTACCGGCGCGATGCGCGTTATGGTGGCGCACTCGCCAGCATTACCCGGAATAAACAACAAAAGCTGCTGCGCGCCGCTGCTCTCTGGCTGGCGCAACGCGGCGGCAGTTTTGAAACAGTGAATTGCCGTTTCGACATCATCGCCATTACCGGCACGGCGCTCGAGTGGCTGCCGAATGCCTTTAATGCAGACGTTTAGAACCAGGTGGTCGTGTGCAGGAAAGAATTAAAGCGTGTTTTACCGAAAGTATTCAGACTCAGATTGCCGCAGCAGAGGCGTTGCCCGACGCTATTTCCCGCGCAGCCATGACGCTGGTGCAGTCGCTTCTGAATGGCAATAAAATCCTCAGCTGTGGCAACGGTGCCTCATCCGCCAATGCACAGCACTTCGCCGCCAGCATGATTAACCGTTTTGAGACTGAGCGTCCCAGCTTACCGGCGCTGGCATTAAGTGCAGACAACGTGATGCTGACCGCGATTGGTAATGATCGTCTGCACGATGAGATCTATGCCAAGCAGGTACGCGCGCTGGGACACGCAGGCGATGTACTACTGGCTATCTCAACCCGGGGCAACACCCGCGATATCGTTAAGGCCGTCGAAGCAGCGGTAACACGCGATATGACTATCGTTGCGCTTACCGGGTATGATGGCGGAGAGCTCGCCGGACTGCTGGGGCCGCAGGATGTGGAAATCCGCATTCCATCGCACCGTAGCGCCCGTATCCAGGAGATGCATATGCTGACCGTGAATTGCTTATGCGATCTGATCGATAACACTCTCTTTCCCCATCAGGAATGACCGAAGGAGCACGAATGAAAGCATTGAATGCTATAGCTATTCTGTTAACCGCCATGCTGCTTCAGGGCTGCGTTGCGGTTGTGGCTGGCGGCGCAGCGGTTGCCACCAAAACGGCGACCGATCCACGCTCGGTAGGTACGCAGGTTGATGACGGCACTCTGGAGCTGCGCGTCACTAACGCGCTGGCGAAAGATCAGCAGATTAAAACCGATGCACGCGTCATCGCCACGGCTTATCAGGGCAAAGTGCTGCTGACCGGTCAGGCACCTTCGCAGGATATCGCCAATCGTGCCAAACAGATCACCATGGGCGTCGATGGCGCAACCGAAGTCTATAACGAGATCCGCATCGGCCAGAAAGTGACGTTAGGCACTACGTCGTCCGACACCTGGATTACCACCAAAATCCGATCGCAGCTGTTGGGCAGCGATCAGGTGAAATCCTCCAACGTGAAAGTGACGACCGAGAATGGCGAAGTATTCCTGCTGGGTCTCGTGACACAACAGGAAGCGCAGGCTGCGGCCGATGTTGCCAGCCGCGTCAGTGGCGTGAAGCACGTCACTACGGCCTTCACCATGCTGAAGTAACTCCTGAAACGCAAAAAAGGCGGCCATGGCCGCCTTTTTTATGGTCCGATTTTCAGACCGGAATGTCGATGACCAGCGCGCGGGTCGCGGTTTTTGCTGTCAGCTGCAACTGTTTCTCTTCCTGTAAAAACGCACCATCGCCACAGCCCAGCTTCTCCTGATGATCCGTGCCGGACATCGCCTCCAGCGAGCCATGAATCGACTGCAGATAGGCGCGCGGGCCCTGTATCGGCAGCGAGTAATGTTCGCCCGGTGCCAGCTCGACCTGGTGGATCCACACCTGCTGACGCAGTTGCAGACTATCGTCCACGCCATCCGGCGAGGCGATAAGCTGAGACAAGCGACCTTCCGTGAGGGCTATTTTCTGCATCCGCAGATTTTCGCGCTCCGGACAGGCAGCCAGCCAGAGCTGCATGCGTGTCAGCGGGCGATCTTTGCTCAGATTAATTTCGGTGTAACTCACACCGGGTTGAGCAGAGAGCAGCAGCGCTTCCCCTTCCCGCACGCTGATCGTATTGCCTTCGCTGTCGCGATATTCGGCTTCACCCTGCAGCACGATGTTCAGCACATCGACCTGCGGATAGGTGCGCGGCTGAAAAGCGGCACCCGGCGCCAGCACTTCCTGGTTCAGTACGCGCAGCGATGCGTACCCCATCAGTTTGGGATCAAAATAGTGGCCAAAAGAGAAACTGTAGCGGCCCTGCAACCAGCCGAAATCGGCCTGACCACAGGCGGACGCACTGCGTGTCGTTATCATTATTTACCTCCGGCATCCGGTGACGAGGATCGGCCACGGACTTTATGCACCCATGGTAAAAGTCTGGACGCCGGATTGTTAGCCAGTTAATCTGCCCGGCATGTTCAAATTTCCTGACAGAGAACCGGGATGGCTAAAGAGCGTGCGTTAACCCTTGAATCGTTACGCGTTATGGATGCGATCGATCGCCGTGGCAGTTTTGCAGCAGCAGCGGATGAACTGGGGCGTGTACCTTCTGCCCTCAGCTACACTATGCAAAAGCTGGAAGAAGAACTGGATGTGGTGCTGTTTGACCGCTCCGGTCACCGCACCAAATTTACCAACGTGGGGCGCATGCTGCTGGAGCGTGGCCGGGTACTGCTGGAAGCGGCCGACAAGCTCACCACCGATGCGGAAGCGCTGGCGCGTGGCTGGGAAACCCATCTGACTATCGTTACCGAAGCGCTGGTGCCCATTGATGCACTCTTTCCGCTGGTGACCCGTCTGGCCGACAAAGCTAACACGCAGTTTTCGCTGGTCACAGAAGTACTGGCGGGCGCATGGGAACGACTGGAACAGGGCCGCGCCGATATCGTGATTGCCCCCGATATGCATTTCCGCGCCTCCACCGAGATCAATACCCGCAAGCTCTACACCATGATGAGCGTCTACGTCGCCAGTGCAGATCACCCGATTCATAACGAGCCGGAACCGCAGTCTGAAGTGACGCGGGTGAAATACCGTGGCATTGCAGTCGCGGATACTGCGCGCGAACGGCCGGTGCTGACCGTGCAGTTGCTGGATAAGCAGCAGCGCCTGACCGTGAGCAGCATGGACGATAAGCGCCGTGCGCTGCTGGCGGGTCTGGGCGTGGCAACCATGCCCTATTCATTAGTCGAGCAGGATATTGCTGAAGGTCGTCTGCGGGTAGTGAGCCCGGAGTATACCCGCGAGGTCGATATTATTATGGCGTGGCGACGTGACAGCATGGGCGAAGCCAAATCCTGGTGCCTGCGCGAGATCCCGCGCCTGCTGGCGAAGAAAAACTAAGTATCGTGGTTTCAGGGCGAAGCTAAGACCGGCTCAGGCAATCCATCGCCACCGCCCTGAAGCTGTTAAAATCGCTGCTGTCCCGCAGGCGGGTCATCGCCCGTTCACGCAGGAACGTCACAAACAGATCGTAAATTGCCATTGCTTCTTCATATTCACTTTTGCTGATCGCCAACAGGAAGATGACATAGGCGGTATCGTCGCCCCACGCGATGCCGTGCGGTGCCAGCACGGTATAGACCACGGTTTTCTTTGCCAGCAGTCCCAGCGAATGCGGCAGCGCAATCCCTTCGCCAAGCATGGTGCTGACAATCGCTTCACGCTCTTCAACCGACGGACAGAACGCCGCATCCACAAAGCCCTCCAGTTCCAACTGATCGCACAGCTGACGAAACAGTTCAGACTGGGTCATCGGCCTGTCAACGATATGAAAGTGCTGGGCATCAAAAAATTTCGCCAACATGTAGGGCCGGGTCCGGTCAACCAGCACCAGCTTGCCAATCTGCTCCAGCTGAAAACCGGTGGGAAACGGTGACATCACTACCACCGGTTTCTCTTTTTCACTGAGCCGGATGGTCGAGATAACAAAATCCTCGTCAATACGACTTCGCGCTTCATATTCGCGCTGTGACAGGCGCGCCGTGATCTGTAACTGCGGGTATTTGCGCAGCAGCATCGCCTCTATCATGCGCAGCGTAGAGTTACCACTGTCGCACACCAGCAACACCTGCGGATGACGCTGATAGCCCACGTCATAGTGGCGCTCCAGCCCGACGCCAATATGCAGCACCAGAAAGCCGATCTCATTCTCGGAGATAACATATGGAGTATATTTCCCCCAGCTGGTCACCGCCGCTAAGGTGACATCGTAGGCCATCGGATAGTGCTGCTTAATGTTGCTGAGCAGCGGGTTGGGAATGTGGATCTGATAACGCACCCGGGTAATCATAGTTTTGATGTGGGTGAGCAGGTCAGCACGCAGCTGCTGATCGTTTTGCAGATTGAAGTTGTAGTGCGTGTTGATAAAGCTGAGCAGATAATCCACCAGCGCGTCGGCATCATCCGCATTGATGGCGCTGGGCGCGATCGCCTGAATGCGTCGCGCCGCAATATTGACCCGCAGCCAGTTCTCTTCCGCCGGTGAAATCGGTTTGCTGACCAGCGGGCGCATCAGATTAATCAACTGATGCGCCGCTTCCCGCACTTCATCGCCAATCTCCTCGGCACCCGGATCGTTAAGCGGATAGCCCTCGCTGATGCGACGCACCGCCACGGCGCAGTAAAGCCGCAGATAGCGTTCACCTTCATCGCTGAGGCGAATGTTGTGTTGAGCAAAACAGCTTTGCAGCAGCGGGCGCAGCGTCTCCAGCATGCCGCTGTTCAGCGCTTCAATCGTCAGCAGCGGACTCTCTGGCTGCGCCTGATCGATTTGCCATAACAGGTCGGTCAGGCAGGTACGAATTGCCACTTCGCTGCCAAACAGCTTCATGCCGTAGTGTGGCTTGCTCTCAATGGTGAGGTGATAGCGACCCAGCCATTCGCGCACCTCCGCCATATCATTCTGCAGGGTGGCGCGGCTGACAAACCACTCTTCGGCCAGCTCTTCAAGTTTCAGCGAATAAGCCGCAGTGAGAAAGCGGGTCAGCAGGTAACGAACCCGGTCTGGCGAGGTGCGTGGCACTCGTAGCGGCGACGCGGTGTGCTGCTGCAGATGCTGAAAGCGCTGAACATCCTCAATCTTCAGCTGATAGCCCGCGCCACGGCTCAGGATAAACTGCGCGCCATGCTCTGCCAGCAGCGCATTCAGCGCCGTGATATCGGTGCGCACAGTGCGGGTCGAGACGGCAAAACGCCGCGCCAGCTCATCCTGAGGCAGCGTTTCGTTTTGCAGGGCATCGAACAGTTGCGCAAGGCGCTGATTGGGAAATCTCACAAGCGTTACCTGTTTGCAGACAGAGAGTGGGAACATCAGCCTACGGCGATCGTCACGCAACGTCCATGTCGCGCGATCGGCCTGCCGCAGGCTGATCGTGTCGATCTTCAGGCCAGCAGCGTTTTACAGATGGCCAGTAGCTGCTGCACATCTTCAATGCGGGTCTCTCCGCTGGCTTTGTCAATGATCGAACTGTAGACGTGCGGGATCACTTTGCTGACGCCCGACTCCAGCGCAATGCGCACGATCTCGCCGAAATTGTCCAGATCGATGCCGCCGGTGGGCTCGAGCCAGAAATCCTGTTTTGCACAGGCTTCCGCCAAAGCGCGGTACTCATCCACTGCCTGCAGGCCGCCCATCGGGAAATATTTCACCGAGCTGCCGCCCATATCCTGCAGCATCGCAATCGCCGTTTCGATGGGCACGATCCCGTCCTGCTCTTTTGCGCTGCGCGGTCCGGTAGAGATTTTGACCCGGCCCGGCGTGCCGGTGGGCGAGATCAGACCGTTCACGATGGTCTGTGACTGGCCCAGCAGCGCACGACTGGTGGCAACGCCGGTAAAGACCTGGTTCACATGCTGTGGTTGCAGCACCGCCGAAATCTCACTCACCATCAGTGACTGATTAGGATCGCCCGCGCCCAGCCCCACCGAGAGTGCATTATCGATCAGCGCGGCATACTCACGCATATCCGCGATAGCAGCGTCATTGCTGGCGTAGTTTTTTGACAGCACGCCGACCAGCACGTGCCCTTCTGCTGCCTGCCAGATGGCGCGGGCGTTCTCCTTTGATCCCGCCAGGACGTTAAGGCAGATGCGATCCTGATAAAAGTTGGGGGTCAGCGTCATGCGTGTTTCTCTCCGTTTAACAGTGCCTGAATGCGGGTGAAAATCGTGTGCAGTTGATCGGCGCTGACGCTGCGCACGTCCGCCTCAATGATCCCCTCGTTGGCTTTGTAGCCACGGAAGTAGATCGCGACGTCGCCCTTTTTCAGCGCCTGCACCAGATCGCCGGTGCGCTGCTGGATCGCGGCTTCGTCAAATGCGATCTCAGCGCGGGCGATATCGCGTCCGGCTGCATCCCACACGATGCGGGCCGTCACGCCATTCAGGCTGTTGAGCCGCTCAATAAACGGCGTCATTTTTTCCACCATCTGCGCGCCGCTGATTTTTGGCTGAGACAGATAGTTTTCAATCGCCTGGGTCAGCCCGAGAATCCCCTCTTTGCCCACTTTCATCGCGCGGCCTATACCGTTAGTCTGGCGTTTGACCCACTCAACGTAGTGGTGTCTGCCAATGACCAGTCCGCTGGTCGGCCCTTCAATCGCTTTTGCGCCGCTGTAGATCACCAGATCAGCACCCGCCTGGTAGTAGCATTGCAGATCCTCTTCCGCTGCCGCATCGACGATTAGCGGCACACCATGCTCACGCGCAACCGCCGCGGCCTGTGCCACATCGAGATGGCTTTTCTGCACGCAGTGGTGAGATTTCACATAGAGGATCGCTGCGGTCTGTGGCGTGATCGCCGCCGCCAGCTGGGCGGGTGAGCACTCGTTGCTATATCCTGCTTCCACCAGTTGCCCGCCACCCAGCGCCACCATGCTGCCGACCGGTGCGCCATAGTTCACGTTGTGCCCTTTCGGCACGACAATCTGGTGCGGGATGGTCAGCGGTGCGGCGTGCAGGTTGTCCACCAGCCAGTCGTTGTCTTTCACAATCACCGCCGCCACGCTCTGGGCAATACCGGCCGAGGCGCAGGAGACCACCAGCGCGTTCTCTACCTTCAGCAGACCGGCGATATAAGTACCCGTCTTATCCACCAGATCTTTCATTTCAAAGTAGTGGTCGAGGCCGTACTTCACCGTATCGATCACGTCACTGGACGGCGTTGAAACGCCGAGGATCGTCATACGGCCAGAGGCGTTTATTACCGGCTTCAGGCCATACTTTTCATATACCGAGTTCATGCGCTATTCCTTCTTTTGTCGCGAACCACGTACCAGCGACGACGGCCGCCAGCGGAACAAGATGCTTCTCACCGGCGATCTGTTCACCTTCTGAATCGATAAAGGGCCGGGTTTCCTCTTTGACGCTAAAAACCGTCAGGTCGGCGTCGTAGCCAATTTTCAGCTGGCCCTTGCGCAGCAGGCGCAGTCCTGCCGCCGCATTGACCGTCACACAGTCAATCACCTGCGGCAGCGTCATGCCGACGCTGAAGAATTTCGACATCACATGCGCCAGGTTGTGAACCGGTCCGGCCAGACGATTGCGGCAGTAGATGTCAGAGCTGATGGTGTCGGGCAGAATGCCCTGCGCAATCGCCACGCGGGCAACCTCAAAGCTGAAACTGGCGCTACCGTGGCCGACATCGAGTTTTACGCCACGTACAATGGCATGTTTTACCGCCGCTTTGAGTTCACCCTGCGGCGTCAGAATGCGGTTGGGTTTGCCATTAAAACAGTGCGTGATGATGTCGCCCGTGGTGAGCAGATCCGCAATCTGGTCGAGATTGGGTGGATTATTGCCGATGTGAACCATCAGCGGCAGACCGCCACTTTCCTGCTGAATTGCCTTAGCTTTTATCAGCGGCTGGACGCCGTTCTGACCCACCACGCTGCTGCTGATGCGCGCCTTAAGGCCGACAATAAAATCGGGCAGTCGTGCTACGGCCTGCTGCACCGCTTCGCCGTCGATCTGCGTCATATCGGCCAGCTCATTCTGGGTGACGATGCCGGTGCGGGCGATATTGATCAGCGCATAGACCTGAGTCTGCGCCGCACGCGTCAGCTGGTAGAAATCGTCAATGTGTTCTGCGCCGGTGCTGCCCGCATCGACTACCGTGGTGACGCCATGCGCCACGCCAATCGCGTCCGCTTCATCATGGTAAATCGGTGATTTGGGATAGCAGTGAACGTGTGAGTCTATCCAGCCAGCGCTGACGTAGTAGCGGCCCGCCAGATCGCGCTCGTGCCGGGCCTTGCCCTGCACGTTGCCGATAGCGGCAATGCGGCCATCCTGCAGCGCAATGTCGACCACCTGCTCATCGCAGAGTCTTGCTGCGCGGATAATCAAGTCGTACATGGTTTCTCCTTAACGACAGCCCGCTGCCGGGCTGCCGGTGAGATTCAGAGAGCAATCGGGAACAGCGCACCCAGAATCATCGCGCCGAGGATGGCACCGCCGGTAATCGGTTTGTTCCAGAGGTAGAACAGCAGCGCACCCAGCAGTGAGCCCAGGCCAATCGGAATGGAGGCTGCCATAGCGGACAGGATGATCAGCGGACCCAGGAAGCGGCCCGAAGCATTACCCGCGCCCATCATCACGTCTGCGCCGTAGGTCGAGTCGCTCTGATTGATGGTGAATTTACGCGCCAGAATAATCAGGTAGCCAATCGCCACGCCGATCACCAGGCCGGTCGCCAGCGAAGCCGCGAAGTTCGCCACCGGAAAGACGATGCCCGCCCCCAGCAGCAGTGCCGGAACACCCAGCCCGACGCCGGTCTGGATCGCGCCGCCGATATCCAGAATGCCCACCAGCGAACCTTCAATGATGCGGGCAAACAGGAAACTGGCACCGAAGGCGGCGACTGCACCGTAGACGCCGGTCTCCATGCCCGCGCGCAGCATCGAAACAAACGCCACTTCGTTAAACGCGCCGATGCCATAGAGGTAATACATGTGGGTTCCGGCAAAAACGCCCGAGGAGAGCAGGCCAACAAAGATTGGGAAAGACCAGTCGGCGTACCAGAAGCCTTTATTTTCGTTCATCGCATCGCCTCTTATTTGCCGCTGACTGCGTTATGGATCATGTCGAGCCAGCCGGGAATGCCGAGCTGGAAGGACTGCAGCAGCTTCATGTCGAAACCACGGAAGAAACCGCTGAGCACAAACAGCAGCACGATGGCGGTCATCATCACTTTAGTGACCCGGTTCCAGCCGCTCTCTTCCACGCCTTTACCGATCAGGATACCCAGCACCAGACCTGGCACGGCGTTGCCCATAATCAGCTGCGCCAGACCGCCAAAAATGGTGGCCCAGAAGCCTGATTTTTTGCCTGCATCAATCGCCGCCAGCCAGAAGATCACCGGCATGACGGTATTCACCAGCAGGTTAGCGGCGGGCACCAGTACTTTGACCGCGGTCACCTGCAGTGCAGCCGGCACAGCAGAGGCAGTGGAGTTGAGGAAGGCGACCACGATCATGCCGATGATGCCGCAGGCGATGGCCATTTTTTTCGGATCGTGCAGCGTCTCCGCCACATTACGGTTCTTCACCATCAAAGCGGCCGCGCCCCAGTTTGGAATGATGCGGTGATCCACATCCTGCGTGAATGAACCGGCTGCGACAGACGATGCCCAGGCATTGAAAAAGAAGCCAAGACCAAAGGAGAAGTGGGATGCCGGATCGCCCTCGCACGAATTCAGCTCGCCCAGCGTACGAAAGGCGCCCATGCCCTGGGTGGTGGGCGCATGGAACATGCGCGCAGCACCCGCACCGACGCCGACCCCGACCAGCCCGCCAATGATCAACGACTTAAACAAAATGATTAAAAACATGTTGTTGTACCTTGTTGTCGTTTTTACCCGCCCTATCCGCGACGCCGCATTGACCTGGCCTGACCGCCGCGCTATCGCAACAGCAGTGGAACGGACAAACGGCGGGCTGATGTGAACAGGTTCTGTTTTATGATGCCGCCGTGAACGTCACCTGTTCGGTGTCGAAAACGGTGACGCTGACGGTGATCTCCAGCGTGACGCTGAAGCTCCTCCGCTGGCGCGCCAGAAAGAAGAAGAGAAACTTCTCGGTTCTGACGCTCTCCTGCGCGCGCAGCACCCGGACATCCTGAGGTTCAATGCGCAGCAGAATTTTTTGCGTCGCGCGCAGGACCTGGTTCTGCACCCGACTCAGGGCATCGGCAAAGGCTTTCGCTTTGGTGTCGCCTTTGCCCTCGACCGTCACCTGGGTAACGTAGTGTTCTTTCATAATCAGCTGCCGTGCTTCTTGTTCCAGGCCTGCACCAGCCGCTCGCCTAACTCTTCTTTATCCATAAAGCCGAAGCCCAGCACCGTGGCACCTTCATTGATGGCAGTGACGCCTTCGTCGACAGAACGCATGCCATGTTTTGCTTTGTAGCCATATTTGTTCTGCGCGGTAATAGCACCCGCGCCACCGCTGCCGCAGAACGAGATGCCGAAATCAGCGTTCTCTGCCTTCATCACGTCACCCAGCTTCATGTCAGCGGCCACGCCTGGCACCACGACGGCACGACCACCCGCTTTCTCGATGCCCGCGGCCACTTTCTGGCCCTTACCTAAACGATCGCCAATCACTACTGTTACCATGGTGTGTTCCTCTCTATTTGTTTGATCGCGCGACTTCAATATGCACTGACAGCAGCCAGGCCTCTTCGCGGGGGAGATTGCCAAACAGGTCGACAACCTGCTGCGCCAGCGCGACCGTTTCCGGCGGAATATCCTCAAACAACTCCGCTTCCACTTCCGGTAACGGCTCGCCGCTCAGCGAGCGTGACGCCATGGCTCCGACATGCGATTGCAGCATCTGCTGCTGGACCGCATTGGGCTGAATGCCATGCTGCTGATAGATCGCCGCAATCTGCGTCATTACGCTGTCAGCCAGCTGCTGCACTTTCTCCGGTGGCGCTTCATACACCGGGACGCCGTTATTGCTCACCTTGCTACTCCTGTTAAACCGGATAATTCGCGTTAGAAATAAATTAGCGGTCATCACCCCGGCTGTGGAGAGGCAACATTTCCAGCAGCAAGTGGAAATTGAAGTGAAGGTTGTGCGTCAGATCGCAGGCTGCATGCTTAGTGCGATCTGCGTCTCAAAATGCGCAAAATGATGGCGTTAGCTTCGCCAGGCGGTAATGTTGTGCGGCGACCAGACTGCCAGACGGTAGTTTACGGCGCGGTAATAAGCAGAAGTGATGGTAAAAACTGCCGGTCGGGCTGACCGGCGGTCGGATTAGCGGAATTTCTTATGGTTAGTATTACGGATGTCATCAAATTTAGCGGCTTCGCGCTTTGCGCCGTCCACGTTGTTAGCTTTCGCCAGCGTGCTGACCACATCAATCTGTGCGATGAGTGAGTCCAGGCCAGCGTGATAGTCTTTGATCTGCGCACTGTCAGCAGGCTGACCTTCCAGCTTATCGGGCGTCGACTTTTTGGCATCCTGCGCCGCGGCACGCATTTTGGTTAACGCCTGCTGCATCTCCTGCGCACTGTCCGTTTTCTTAACGATTTTCAGGTTCGCATTCAGCGTGTCCATATCCTGCTCCAGATCTGCCGCATAGAGACTGACGCTGGAGAACAACAGAGAAGCCGACAACATTGCAATCACATGCTTACGCATCATTACTTCCTTTTTATTGTGATGAAAAAAAGCAGCCAACAGGCTGCTTCAGGAATTCATCTTTATTGTCCCGCTATCTTCATCTCAGGCAGTAACACCGAACCGCACTGGATATTACTGCGGGTTTCAATATCGTCACCGATGGTCACCATGTTGTGCCACATCTCTTTAAGATTGCCGGCAATAGTGACTTCGCTGACCGGGTACTGAATTACGCCATTCTCAACCCAGAAACCGGCTGCACCGCGTGAGTAGTCACCGGTAATGGCGCTGACGCCCTGGCCCATCAGTTCGGTCACCACTAACCCGGTACCCATCTGCTTCAGCAGGTCGTCAAAGCTGTGGCCCTGACCCGCAATGCGCCAGTTATGAATACCACCAGCATGGCCGGTGCTGGTCAGACCCAGTTTACGGGCGGAATAGCTGGTCAACAGCCAGGTCTGCAATACGCCATCTTTGATGATGTCGCGCGCCTGAGTCCGCACCCCTTCACTGTCAAACGGCGTAGAGGCGAGCCCTTTCAGCAGGTGTGGCTGTTCACTGATAGTGAGCCACTCCGGCAGAATCTCCTGACCCATTGAATCCAGCAGGAAAGTCGATTTACGGTAAACGCTGCTGCCGCTGATCGCACCAACCAGATGGCCAAACAAGCCAGTCGCCACTTCAGCGGCAAAAATCACCGGGGCTTTCATGGTCGGAAGTTTACGCGGGGCCAGACGGGAGAGCGTACGGCGCGCGCACTCTGCACCTACCCAATCCGGGCTTTTCAAATCTTCAAATGCACGGCCAATGGTATAGGCGTAGTCGCGCTCCATGTTGCCATCCTGCTCAGCGATAACGCAGCTGGAGAGCGAATGGCGGCTTGAGCAGTAGCTCTGCAACATTCCGTGGCTGTTGCCAAAGACTTTGATGCCGACGTGGCTGTTGAAACTACCGCCTTCGGTGTTGGTAATACGCTTGTCGGCACGCAGTGACGCCTGTTCCGCCTGCGCGGCCAGTTCAATGGCACGATCAGCGTCAATTTCCCACGGATGGTAGAGATCCAGATCCGGCGCATCATAGGCCAGCAGTTCTGCGTCGGCCAGACCGGCAAAGGGATCGGGTGAGGTGTAGCGGGCAATATCAATCGCCGCCTGCACGGTACGCTTGATCGCATCCGGGCTGAGGTCGGTCGATGAGGCACTGCCTTTACGATTCTGATGATAAACGGTGATGCCCAGCGCACCGTCGCTGTTAAATTCAACGTTTTCCACTTCGCCATAGCGGGTGCTGACCCCGATGCCGGTGGTCTTACTGACAGCCACTTCCGCGCTGTCAGTGCTTGCTTTAGCCAGTTCAAGTGCCTGCGCAATGGCCTGCTCCAGTACTTTTCGCTGTTCTGCAACCTGAGTAGATACGTTCATCGACCTGCCGTCTAATCTTATGTGTGAATGATTTGAGTCTATCAGAGTCAGAGAACAATTTCGCAGTCACCCGATAAACTGGTAGGATTAGCCTCTTTTTTTTGGGAGCCCGGAAATGACCAGACAGCCCGATGAGTGGCTCGACGATGTGCCAGATAATGACGAAGAAGAAGATGAAGAGATTATCTGGGTCAGTAAGAGTGAAATTAAACGCGATGCAGAAGAGCTAAAGCGCCTGGGAGCCGAACTGGTTGATCTGGGTAAAAACTCGCTGGATAAAATCCCGCTGGATGAACGCCTGCGCACCGAGATCGAACTGGCACAGCGCATCAAGAAAGAGGGTCGCCGCCGTCAGCTGCAGCTGATCGGTAAACTGCTGCGCAGTATTGATGTGGAGCCGATCCGCATTGCGCTGGATAAGCTAAAGAATCGCCACAACCAGCAGGTTGCGCTGTTCCACAAACTGGAAATGCTGCGCGATCGTCTGATTGAGCAAGGCGATGAGGCGATGAGCGACGTCATTGCGCTTTATCCCGATGCCGATCGTCAGCAGTTACGCAGCATGATCCGTAACGCGCAGAAAGAGAAAGCGGGCAACAAGCCGCCGAAGTCTGCCCGTCAGATTTTCCAGTATCTGCGCGAGCTGGCCGAAGCGCAGTAATGCCATGGCGGGCAGTTTCGCCCGCCTCCCGGCAGCCCTTACCGATAGATATAGAGAATACCGGTGCGCAGCCGCAACTGGCGTTCGCTCGATGTCGCAGAACGTCCGATATCGCCAAAGGTGACGTAAGGCACCCAGACGCGATCGTTGCCAAGCGCATAATCGAACTGTAATTCCTGTTCATAGTCATCATGCTTATTAGCAAACAGTTTCGCATCCGCGTGCTTATATACCAGCTTATAGGTGGTGGTGAGACGATCGGTTTTATTGCGCAGATAGAGGTCAAAACGGTTAGCCGTGCGATGCCGGTCAGTATCGCAATAATCAATCCCCCCGGTGCGGCATTGATCGTCATGGGCATAATCGGTCAGTTCAAGGCGATATAATCCGCCAACAGACCAGCGGTCATTAATTTTATACCAGGGCGCCACACCAAACTTCCATTCGGTGCGCGAGGAGTTAAATTCCGGCTGGATAAAAGGTGACAGCGTCCAGTTACCCCAGTAATAGGACTTCAGAAAGGTGACTTCCACCACATTTAACACGGTGTCGTTATAATATTTATCTTTTGGATCGGCGCCACCGGTTTTAAATTTGGTTTCGACGCCAAGAAACATATTATCCGGCAGCGTGGTACTCAGCCCCAGCTTGTCATAGTGCGTGCGGTCGCGAAGACGGTATTCGTGCCGGTAATCCACCGTGGCCGTTGCCAGTGCTGCTGCGGAAGTGCATAACAGCGTAACGCCCAGAGTCAATGATCGTGTTGTACTTTTTCCCATAAAAAACATCCTTATTCTCAGTCATCAGGGCAATGAATTATCCGAACTCATTTAACCCAAAGTTAACTTATATTTAAAAACCGTATTAATATAAGATGCCACATAAATAAAACCTGTTCTTTTTTAACCTGAATCCTTCTGGTTATTATTTATTTCCCGGCTACAACAGAGACGATGCTAAAAATAACCGACAGGTGTGGCCTTTCTGTTTCAGACACTAATAGAGAAAATATGGCAACTGAAGGAAGAGTGAGCAGATCAAATTCAAAAATATGTGGTATTTGTTGAGAAGATAATATTATGGGGAATACTACGTTTAAAAAAACGCCCGATATGGGCGTCGGAGATTGTTGATAAAGTTCGGCCCTGTAGCGGTAAGACCGAGCCTGCAAAGAGAACGCGGTCAGTTCGGAAAGACGCAAAAGCTGTCATCGATGACACGCCCGGCCCGCGTCATCCGTAGCGCGGGACGCTTTCCTCTTCTGACCGAATTCCCTTCGCCTTGGGCAACTGCGTTGCTGCCAGATTCACCCTGATTAGGGTTTGTCATCAGTCTGAAACGCCCGAAACGGGTGCCTGTTTTTAGGCCAGCCTGTCCAACAGCTTCTGATGAATGCCGCCAAACCCACCGTTGCTCATCACCAGAATCGTGTCACCTGGCTGAGCGGCTTTTGCCACCATTTCTACCAGGGCATCGATATCCGCGCTCCAGTGTGCAGGCGGAATGCACGCTTCTGCGACATCTGAAACCTGCCACGGAATATGGTGCGGCTGGAACAGGAAGACCTCATCAGCACGCGCCAGCGACGGTGCCAGGTCGTTTTTGCTGACGCCCATCTTCATGGTATTGGAGCGAGGCTCCAGCACGGCCAGGATGCGTGCTCTGCCGCCCACTTTGCTGCGCAGGGCAGCCAGCGTCGCCAGAATTGCCGTCGGATGGTGAGCGAAGTCATCATAGACTTTGATGTTATTTACTTCGCCACGCAGCTCCAGCCGGCGACGTGCATTGATAAAGGTGTTCAGCGCCTGGCCTGCATCTTCCGGCTTCACACCGACATGCCGCGCGGCAGCAATCGCCATCAGACCGTTATGCATGTTGTGTTCGCCTACCAGCGCCCAGTTCACTTCCCCGACTTTCTCGCCGTCGAGCCAGATTTCCCAGTGAGACGCATCGTTGGTGAGCTTCTTCGCCTGCCAGCGCCCGTGCTCGCCAATGCTCTCCTGCTCGCTCCAGCAACCCATCGCCATCACCTGTTTGAGGTTAGGATCATGTTCCGGCAGCAGGATCTTGCCCTGCCCCGGCACGATCCGCACCAGATGGTGGAACTGCTTCTGGATCGCCCGCAGATCGTCAAAGATATCGGCGTGATCAAATTCAAGGTTGTTGAGGATCAGGGTTCGGGGAGAGTAATGGACAAACTTGGAACGCTTATCAAAAAACGCGCAGTCATACTCATCCGCTTCAATCACGAAGAATGGACTTTTTCCTAATTTTGCCGAGACATCGAAGTTTCCAGGCACACCACCAATAATGAAGCCGGGTTCCAGGCCGCAGGCCTCGAGAATCCACGCTGCCATGCCGGCTGTGGTGGTTTTACCGTGGGTTCCGGCCACGGCCAGCACCCAGCGATCGCGCAGCACGAAATCGTGCAGCCACTGCGGGCCAGAGAGGTAGGGAATGTTGCGTTCCAGCACCGCTTCCACACAAGGATTACCCCGCGTCATCGCATTGCCGATAATGACTAAGTCAGGCACCGGATCAAGCTGACTGGCGTCATAACCTTCTTTTAATTCAATACCTTGCTGTTCGAGCAGTGTACTCATTGGCGGATAAACGTTGGCGTCTGAACCGGTCACCTGATGACCCAGTGAACGAGCCAGCACCGCCAGACCACCCATAAAAGTGCCACAAATCCCGAGGATGTGAATGCGCATAACATGATCCATTACTCAAAAGTTCGGCGCACAGTGTAACGCCGCTCGCAGACGGAAGAAACGGATTAGGACTATGGTTTTTGAAGTTCAATCGGCTAAACTGCGTACGCATCCGTTGGCAGACTGTTACGCGTGCTGCCACTCCATCGAAGATTCAGGGAATGTGTTATGAAAACGTTGGGCGAATTTATCGTCGAGAAGCAGCATGACTTTCCGCACGCTACAGGTGAACTGACAGCGCTGATTTCCGCTATTAAGCTGGGTGCCAAAATCATCCACCGCGACATCAACAAAGCCGGTTTAGTGGATATTCTGGGTGCCAGCGGCGTCGAGAATATTCAGGGTGAGCAGCAGATGAAACTGGATCTGTTTGCCAACGAGAAACTGAAGGCAGCACTGAAAGCACGCGGCATCGTCGCCGGTATCGCTTCTGAGGAAGAAGACGAGTTTGTGATCTTTGAAGGTGAAGAAAACGGTAAGTACGTGGTGTTAATGGATCCACTGGATGGTTCTTCTAACATCGACGTTAACGTTTCTGTCGGCACCATTTTCTCTATCTACCGCCGCGTCAGCGAACCGGGTACGCCGGTTGTTGAAGCGGACTTCATGCAGCCAGGCAACAAGCAGGTCGCTGCGGGTTACGTGGTTTACGGCTCCTCCACCATGATGGTTTATACCACCGGTGCAGGCGTGCATGCGTTTAC
Source organism: Pantoea sp. XY16 (assembly GCF_025153065.1). NCBI lineage: Bacteria > Pseudomonadati > Pseudomonadota > Gammaproteobacteria > Enterobacterales > Erwiniaceae > Pantoea > Pantoea sp. XY16. The sequence goes on from NZ_JANZNP010000010.1 coordinate 199,491, forward strand.
TTACGATCCGTCTCTGGGTGTATTCTGCCTCAGCCACGAACGTATGACCTATCCACCAACGGGTTACACCTACTCCATTAACGAAGGTAACTACATTCGTTTCCCGCAGGGTGTGAAGAAATATCTGAAGTTCTGTCAGGAAGAGGATCTGCCAACGCACCGTCCTTATACCTCACGTTACATCGGATCGCTGGTCGCGGATTTCCATCGTAACCTGCTGAAAGGCGGTATCTACCTCTATCCAAGCACCGCCAGCCACCCACAGGGCAAGCTGCGTCTGCTGTATGAGTGCAATCCGATGGCCTTCCTGGCCGAGCAGGCGGGCGGTAAAGCCAGCGACGGTCAGAAGCGTATTCTGGATATTCCACCGGTCACGCTGCATCAGCGCTGCCCGTTCTACTGCGGTAACGAGGCGATGGTGAACGACGTTGAGCGTTTCCTGGCCGAGTTCCCGGATTGCCGTCAGGGTTAATCAGGTAGTGGTTTAATAAGAGATATAAAAAGGGCGCGATTTCGCGCCCTTTTTGCTTTTACGCCGTCTGCAATCTGAACTGCGCCATCGTCGCCTGAAGCTGGCCGGACTGCGCTTCCAGCGACTGGGTCGCGGCGGTGGCCTGCTCTACCAGTGCCGCATTCTGCTGCGCCGTTGCATCCATCTGCGTGACCGCCAGATTGACCTGCTCAATGCCACGGCTCTGCTCGTCGGAGGCCATCGAGATCTCTTTCATCAGTGCCGTTACGCGCATCACTTCACCAGAAATTTCATCCATGGTTTCCCCGGCGCGCGTCGCCATCTCCGTCCCCTCTTTGACCCGCGACTGTGAATCACTGATTAGCGTGCGGATCTCTTTGGCCGCGTTAGCACTGCGCTGCGCCAGCGTACGCACCTCATTCGCCACCACCGCAAAGCCACGCCCCTGTTCGCCGGCTCGCGCCGCTTCGACGGCGGCGTTAAGCGCCAGAATGTTGGTCTGGAAGGCGATGCCGTCAATCACGCTGAGAATGTCGCCGATACGATTGGCGCTATCGGTAATCTCATGCATTTTTTCCATCACGTAGCAGACCACTTCAGCGCCGCGATCGGCGGTATCAGAGACCGCGTTAGCCAGCTGATGCGCCTGCTGAGCGTTGCTGGCGTTAAGACGGACCGTGGCCGTAAGCTGCTCCATGCTGGCCGCCGTCTGCTCCAGCGAGGCAGCGGACTCTTCGGTGCGCTGCGACAGATTGACGTTACCCGCCGCCAGTTCACGGCTGCCGATGTCGATCTGCATACTCGCTTCACGCACCTGACTCACCGAGGTGCGCAGTGACTGCTGCATCCCGCTCAGTGCATGATTAAGCCTGCCCAGCTCGTTGTTGCTGGACGGCGGCAGCGCCTGCGACAGGTCGCCAGCCGCGATCTGTTCAAGATGGACAATCGCCAGATTCAGCGGCTGCAGCAGCATCCGGCGCAGCAGTTGCCAGGCGAGCACCAGCAGCAGTAGTGTTAATACGCCTGCCACAGCGATCAGAATTTTCATTTTGGTTTCATTGTAGGCCGCCTGTGCGAGCTGGGCCTCGGTGACCTGTCCGGCGAACTGGCTGAAGTCTGTGACAGCGTTGTTGTAGCTTGCCGCCAGCGTCGCCAGGTTGCCTTCCAGCAGCTGGTAATATTCGTCAGTGTATTGCTTATCAAGCGCGTCCATCATCGGTTTGATGCCCTGGTCGAGATAGGCTTTGTAACTGGCTGAAATCGCGTCCGCCAGCATTTTCCCGTGCGCCGTCACCGTTCCGGCATCCACAAAGCGCTTCAGGTTTCGCTGTGATGACACCACATCCGCCTGCGACAGCTTTGTCACTGCCGCGCCCTCTTCCAGCATACCGATTTCAATTTTACGCACCGCCAGCGCTGCATTAGCGCGGGCCCGCATCAGATCTGAATTACTCTGGTAAAGACTGTTCAGCTCGATCCCCTGAATACGGTTGATCACATCCAGCGAGCGATTCCCTTTATTAATTGCCACGATACCCATAAAACTCACCGCCAACAGCAGCAGTGTCATAAATGCCAGCAATGCCAGCAACCCCGTGCGAAGTGATATCTGTTTCATCCTGATAATTTCCGTGTAAGAGAAAAGGCGAATTTTCCAGCGGCCCTAAAACGGATGAAGTATCGGCAGTAACGGCGCGAAACTTTAACTCTGATTAGTGTTAACAACTTGATCATCACGGAAACATCCATCAAGCTAATCGCCGCTTATCCGTTATCCGGAGAAAAGAATGAAACCAGGATTACTTCTGATGCTGCTGTGCCTCAGCACGGCGGCGCTGGCAGAGGATCTGCCGACAGACGCCTCGCCCGACCGCTGCCTCAATGACGCCTCGACTACCCTTGCCATGAACCAGTGCTACGCTGCGGCCAATCGGGCCTGGGATCAGGAGATGAATAAGCAGTACAACACACTGATGAAAACCCTCTCCGGTGAACCTAAAAACAAACTGCGTGCCGCGCAGCGTGCCTGGCTGAGCTACCGCGACAGCTGGCTTGAGGCGAGCCGCAGCCAGCTCACTACACAAGGCTCGCTGGGCAGCGTGGCGCTGAGCGCTCAGAGCCTGAGCCTGGTGCGCAATCAGGCACTGATGTTGCAGTCACTTGGTAAAGGCAGCTGTGCTAATCCCGATGACTGCTGATCGATAACCGGCTTTTGCGCTGGCTGAAGTCAGCGCGCTCATTCACCTTCAGGGAGAAACCATGGCTGCTTACGCCTCGACATTGATTCTGATTGCCCTTGCCGTACTGAGCTATTTCGTTCACAACAACGCGGTCACGATTTCGATTCTGGTGCTGCTGGCGATTAAAATTACCCCACTGGCGCAGTTCTTTCCCTATGTGGAGAAACAGGGCATTACTTTAGGCATCATTATTCTTACCGTGGCGGTGATGGCCCCGCTGGCCAGCGGCTCACTGCCCGCCTCCGCGCTGCTCAAATCGTTTGCCAACTGGAAATCGATTGTGGCGATTGTGGTGGGGATTTTTGTCGCCTGGCTGGGCGGTCGTGGCGTGAACTTTATGAGCGTGCAGCCGTCGGTCATCGGGGGACTGCTGATTGGCACGGTGATCGGCGTAGCGTTCTTCCGCGGCGTGCCGGTAGGGCCACTGATTGCCGCAGGCATTGTTTCGCTGTTTGTGGCGGCGAAGTAGCGTTTGGGCGCATTCCGAAACGCCAAAAAGAGGGCATACTTTCAGAGTCAGTTGGCTATAATAGCCGACACTCAACATACGACTACTGAAGGAATGCCAGATGAGTTTGAACCAGGTGCCAGCAGGTAAAGACCTGCCAGAAGATATCTACGTTGTCATTGAGATCCCAGCGAATGCTGATCCGATCAAATATGAAGTTGATAAAGAGTCTGGTGCCCTGTTTGTAGACCGTTTCATGTCTACCGCCATGTTCTATCCGTGCAACTACGGCTACATCAACCACACCCTTTCTCTGGATGGTGATCCGGTTGACGTACTGGTTCCGACCCCGTATCCACTGGTCCCAGGCTCAGTGATTCGCTGCCGTCCGGTTGGCGTGCTGAAAATGACCGACGAGTCTGGCGAAGATGCCAAACTGGTTGCCGTTCCGCACACCAAGCTCTCTAAAGAGTACGATCACATTAAAGATGTGAACGACCTGCCAGAACTGCTGCGTGCACAGATCACCCATTTCTTTGAGCACTACAAAGATCTGGAAAAAGGTAAATGGGTGAAAGTGGATGGCTGGGATAACGCCGAAGCCGCTAAAGCCGAAATCATCGCCTCTTACGAGCGCGCACAGAAGAAGTAATCCTGCTGCCGGTTTGTGAGTCGAAAAAAAAAACACCGTCCAACTGGACGGTGTTTTTGTTCAGGCCTCTGGCTCCTCATCGCGCTTCAGCCAGTCACCACTCATAATGCGCTGGCGTCCTGCCACTGAGCGTTGATAGACATAAAGCCATGCACTGCCAAACGGCGTCTGAGTCAGATAACGTTTGTACTCTCCCCCTTTGGTGCGAAGCGCATCCAGCTCCGCAAGGGTTGAGGCATCAATGCGGTACACTTCACACTGTACCGCTCCATTGCCCTCTATGACGCCGGGATAATGCCCCAGACTGTAAAGCTCAAAGCCTTCAATCTGGTGATCACCCAGCCACTGCGCATTCGTCATCCAGTGACTGTTTCCCTGTTTGCGCCGTAAACTGCCGTAGACAATTATTCGCATTGCTAAAACTCAAACTGATAGAGCAAATCGAGAGCCTGATCCACACCGGACACGGCTTCCAGATAGAGTTTAGGCATCAGGCGGTAACGCAAGGTTAACGTCGCCAGTGAATCAAATATGCCAACACCGTATTTTACCTGCAGACCCGGTAGTACATAGCCACTGACCTGCACCTGCTGGCTATCGCCAACACCCGCAGTATCAACGGCCAGATTACTGACACCGAATGTCTCCCCGATTTTACCCACAACCTGCCCACTTTGTGCAACCCCTAAGCCAACAAGAGCCGAAGTCAGGGCGTTACTGTCGCCGTCACTGCCCAGTCCCTGACCGCGCAGCAGGTAGGAAAGCGCTTCCTGTTGCGACATCGCCGGATCGGAGAAGACCTCTGCTTTCGGCTCATCGGCAAGGCCGGTGACGCGCAGACCGGCAGTGACGCCATCTTCAGTCGCATCCGGGTTACGGATGGCTTCCAGGTTGATGTAAGGCTGGTCCGGCGGGCCAGCAAACTGCAGTTCGCCTTTACGCACAATCAGATCCTGACCGTAGGCGTGGAAGCGACCTGATGGGATATTGATCTGACCGTTTAAGCCCAGTCCTGACCGATCCTGCACCATTTTCAGATCGCCATTCAGTTTCGCTTTCAGGCCAAATGCTGAGAGCCGCACATCGTTACCGACATGGATCACCAGATTACTGTTAATCGGAATCGCGGCGGTTTGCGGTGCGATTGGCTTCAGCTGTTTATCCAGCATCACTTCATCCGACGAGACGCCAGTGGCGCTTTCCGGCACTTCCTGCACCGTGATGCGCGCCCACGGAATGTCGACCCGGCCATCAAGGTTAAAGGCGGCTGGCGTCGCTTCAAATACCAGATCCGGCGAGACGTCCATACGCACCATCGGCGGCACGGTCACGCGAACCCGGCTGCCCTGCGCCGCAATGCGCGCACGCCAGTTATCAAGCTGACTCCAGTCCGCGTTACCGCTAAGGTTGATGTTGCCCTGCCCGGTCTGCACCAGCCCGTTCAGGGTCGAACTCATTCCGTTGAACACCAGATTCAGGTTAGCGGCAGTGAGATCGACCGGCATAAAGTTGCCATCCACATCGACACCCGTCAGACCCAGCTGACCAAACACCTGTGGCTGCTGGATGCTGCCACCCAGACGCAGGCTGCTGTTCAGGCTGCCTTTGATTTTCTCACCCTGCATCAGGGCCGGATTGAGCATCGCCAGCGAGATATTGCGGATGTTAACGTTGCCACCCAGCGTGCGCCGGTTTTGCGGATCGTCGATCTGCACACTGCCATCCAGCTGCCCGTTATTAGCGATGCGGATCAGCCAGTCGAGCTGGGCGCGTCCATTACGCAGCGCGGCATTGAGGTTCAGCGTATCAAAGGCGATGGACAGGTTATTGCCCTGCACATCCTGCACCACTTTCACGCCATTGCCTTTCAGCGCCACGGTTCCGGTCGGCAGCGCGCCGTCGGCCGTCCAGTTGACGCGCACATCACCGCTGAACAGGCCGCTGAGTTGGGTCGCATCCGGCATAAACGGCTTCACCATCGCCAGGTCAAAGCGATTCAGCACGACATGCGCCTTGCCTTCCGGCCCGGCTTCTACCGGCTCTGGTACACAAATCTGTGCATTCGGGTTCTGCCAGCAGTGCGGCCCAATGGTCGCCGTCTGGCGGCTGTTGAGATAGTCGATGGCCATCGCGCGGGTCAGACGCCACTCGCCGACAGGCGTATCAAAGCGGGTATCGTTCAGCGAGCCTCTCCAGCGTTCGGTCTGGCGATCAAAGCTGCCATTGAGCGCCAGCTGGCCAGAGACCGGTTTGCCCTGCACATTCAGCTTCAGCTGATGCTGACGCTCGTTGCCATCCGCATTCAGCGTCAGCAGGCTGATGTTCAGCGCATCCTGCTTCAGTTGCTCGACGCGCAGTTGCAGTTTACCCGCCACCTGTTCGCCGGAACGCACATCGCCATTCAGCGTAACGCGATTAATTTGCATCTGCTGCCAGCGCAGACCACGACCGTTGAGATCGGCCAGCAGCTGCGGCGCCTTCAGGGTGCCGCGCGCTTTGAGGGTGCCGTTGACGACACCGCCCAGACCGGGCAGTGCATTATCGAGCTGCGGTGCGTCGATGCTGGCATCGAGATCCAGACTGTCACCCAACGCCCCTTTGACATCCAGATGGTTGCGTCCCAGCGCCAGCTTAATGCCCGGCACTGTCCACTGGTTGTAGCTGTTACCGGTCAGTGAGCCGTCAGCGGTCACGGCGTTCTGCTTCACGTTTCCTTTCAGCTGAAGCTGCGGCACACTCAACTGCCAGCTGCCGCCATAAAGGCTGCCGCGGGTGGTAATTTTTCCATCCAGCCGCGCCGGCCAGTCAGGATACTGTTTCGCGGTGTTGATCCCGGCCAGCGTCAGCTCACTGCGCCAGCTGATCGCCTTGCTCCAGTCCACCAGCGCGGTGAGATCGATGTTGCCCTGCAATGCAGCCACGCGCAGGCGATCCAGGCTGAACTGCTCAACATTGCCTTTACCCGTCAGCGAGATAGTGGCTGGTGGTACGGACTCGCCCTTCACGGCGGTTTGCAGTGACATCACATAGTCAGTGGCTTTGCCTTTGAACTGATAGTCCAGGTTATCCGCCTGGTACTGTACCGGGCCGGTTAACGGCCAGCGAAGCTGCGGGCTGGTCAGCTTCAGTGACAGCGGCAGTCCCGCCACCGCCAGCTGGGTCGTGGCGTCCAGCTGCGCATTCACCGGACCGGAGAGGTTCAGCCCCATCTTCAGCTCGTCGCGCATCGCGCCATTCAGTTTCAGCGCCAGCTTTTCGCCTTTAATCGGATCGGTGTTAACTGTACCGTTAAGGGAGAAATCGACCGGCCAGTTATCCGCCAGCGTCGCCTGACCACTACCCTTCAGGTTGCCGAGGTTCGAGTCCACCTCCAGCGTGCTGAGTTGCATCTGACGATCGGCGGTTTTAGCTTTCAGCAGCAACCGGCTGACGGAGATATCGGTATCGCCGGTAATGCGCAGCTGTTCGCCCAGAATCTGCTGAACCTCAATATCCAGCGGCAGACGGAAATCGGGCAGCGCAGGCAGCAGCGGTTGGGCAAACATCGCCTGCAGCGTTTCACCCAGCGGTTTCTCGGCAGGATGGGGCTCCTGGACTTTCGGTTCTACTACCTCGTCATTGACCACTTTCGCCGCTTTCGGCAGCGCAATCAGCAGGCTTTGAATATGGGTCGGATTCAGCGTCAGCGCGCGATCCTGCCATTGCAGGCCGGTAGTGAAGTCGAGCAGCGAGATCGCCGTGTCATCCACTTTGACATTGATGTTGTGCAGGCCAAGATGACGCAGCGTAATCGGGTATGGCGTGCTGAGGTTAGTGCTGCCACTCTCCTCTTCCGGCGCAGGTGCAGCAGGTGTCATCTTCTTGCTGTCAACGACCACGCTGATATCGTGCAGGGAGACGTCGTTAACGCACACGGAGGAGTGCAGCAGGCAGTTGAGATCCACCGCCAGATGAATCTGCCCGGCATCCACGCTGACGCCTGGCATTTCATAGCGCAGACCGTTGAGCGTCAGGTTACGCCAGCCGCCATCGACCTGTTTGATTGACAGGCCGGGCACCCAGCGCGATGCCCCTTTCAGCACTAAATGCAGCCCAGGCGTGGTACCGATTAAAAATGCCGCGCCGCCCAACAGCAGTACCAGAAAGATCAGAATACCGATCAGGACCTTTTTCCACAGCTTCATAGTTCTGGCCCCAGCCCTACGTAAAATTGTAATCCATGTGCCTCGTCATCCCCGATAGGTCTGGCGATATCAAATTTGATGGGGCCAACCGGTGAAGACCATCGTACGCCGACGCCCGCACCGGTTTTGACGTTACTTTGCTTGATGTCGTTAACCGCTTCGCCCGAGTCGACAAACACCGCGCCCCACCATTTCCCGGTGACGTTGTACTGATATTCCAACGATCCGGTGGCGAGTTTGGATGCACCGGTGAGTTTGCCGTCGTCATCACGCGGGGAAATGTTTTTGTATTTGTAGCCACGAATACTGCGGTCACCCCCGGCAAAGAAGCGCAGATCCGGCGGCACTTTGTCAAAGTCGTTGGTTTCGATCCAGCCAAGATTGCCGCGCGCCACAAAGCGATGGCTGTCGCCCAGCGTGCGGATCCAGACGTTTTGCGCCTGCAGGATCAGAAAGTCAACGTCCGAACCCCAGGTCGTATCAGAGACGTCCACCGAGTAGCGCTGTGAATCGCCCCAGGTCGGCATCAGACCGCCACGCGAACGGGTGCGGTTTACGCTGACGCCGGGATAGAGCAGCATCGTGGTGTTGGTCACGCTGCCCTGCGTAAAGTGGTCCAGGCTCCAGCGCAGGTTAACGGCCTTCTGCCAGCCGCTGCTGCTGTCCCAGTTGCGCGACATCGCCAGCGTCGTGGTATCGGCTTTCGTGTCGTTGAGGTCGGTGCGCTTCAGACCGCCAGAGAAGGTGTAATACTGCTCCAGCGGGCTTTTCAGCAGCGGCACTTTGTAGCTGAGATCGACCTGCTGTTCCGGCGCAGAAACGTAGGCGCTGGCCGCCAGGCTGTGGCCGCTGTCGTTGATCCACGGTTTTTTCCAGGTGCCTTTCAGGCGCGGACCGACATCTGTGGAGTAGCCGACACCGGTTTCAATAGTATTTTCGGTGCGGGGCGACATCACGGCATTCAGCGGCAGGACTTTGGTCTGGCGTCCCTTGCTGAATTCCGGCGCGACCACCACCGAATTAAACCAGCCGGTGGCGGAAAGGCGACGATTCAGTTCGGCTAAATCGCGGGAACTGTAGTAATCCCCCTCTTTGAACGGCACCAGATTCTGCAGGTACTCTTCGCGAATCTGCGACCCCTGGAACGTGACGTCGCCAAAGCGATAGCGCTCGCCGCTGTCGTAATCAATATCCCAGAAGGCTTCACGCCGCTCTACCGAGACGCCGAGCTGGCTTTTTTTAAACGTACCGTCGAAGTAGCCGTTACGCAGCGCAAGATTTGAGAAACCGCTTTTGAATTTGTCATATTGCCCGTGGTTAAGCTGCGCGCCCACTTTGGGCCGTCCCTGCTTCACCCAGGCTTTGTAATCGGGATCATTGCGCGCATCGCCTTCAACGACGATGGTGCTGCCGCCGATTTTGACAGGCTCGCCAGGGGTGACATGGGCCACTAATACCGGGCGTCCGCCCTGCGCAGGCGCGGGGCGGGATTCAAAATCGATGGTGGGCTCATAATAACCGAGTGCACGTAGCCCCTCTTTTATCGCAACAGAAACACGCGCGCGAAAACGGCCATCGTTAGAGACCTCATCGCTGCCGATGGTCGACAGGCGCGCCCTGACATTTCTCTGAAGATCCCCGGTTAAGCCGTCTACCTGTAATCGCACTGTCGCCGCCTCAAGGGCGGGCGCGGCAAGCAGCAGGCCAGCCATGCAATAAACATAAAATCGTGGCACCTGTACTCCTGTTAATCATGCCGGCCCCTTTTCCGCGGGGCACTTATTAATCATCTTTGCCCGCACTACCGCAACGGCAACACCCTCATCATAGCCGCACTTTATGGTAAACGGCGGCGCAACGCTGACATCTAAGTCAAATAACAGGGTATTGTCGGTAAATGAGGATCGCGATACAACTCCTGAGGAGTGGAATGATCAATTTCAGATGACTCAGCCAGATAAATCCGAGCCGATAACCGGCTGCTCTGGACGCTAATGCTGTCCGATGCGGCGGTTTGCCCTCTGGCGGCACAATGAGCGCTCCTGCTATAATCTGCCACCACAGGCATTCCGCCTGTTTTCATTTCTGCCCCGACATCTTTTTTCCTGTCGAACAGGCGCAGACATTTTTGGCACGGATAGCTGTGTTTCACGGATAAACCAACTCTGTTTGCGCTTACCCACGCTGCCCAGGCCAAAAATGACAAGTGGATAACCCTTTGGATCTCATATGTTAGATAGCTTACTTGTCATTCTGTTGCTGATCGTAATCAGTGCCTTTTTTTCTCTGTCAGAGATATCGCTGGCGGCCGCCCGTAAGATCAAACTCAAACTGCTGGCCGATGAAGGCAATGTTAATGCGCAGCGTGTGCTTAAAATGCAGGAAACGCCGGGCATGTTCTTCACCGTGGTGCAGATTGGCCTTAACGCCGTCGCCATCCTGGGCGGTATTGTCGGCGACGCCGCCTTTTCACCGGTTTTCAGCGGCCTGTTTAACCGCTTTGTCTCGCCAGAACTGGCAGAGCAGCTCAGCTTTATCTGCTCTTTCACCATCGTCACCAGCCTCTTTATCCTGTTCGCCGACTTAACGCCGAAACGGGTCGGCATGGTCGCCCCGGAAACCATCGCGCTGCGCATCATCAACCCAATGCGTTTCTGCCTGCTGGTGATGCGTCCGCTGGTGTTTCTGTTTAACGGCCTGGCCAACGTCTTCTTCCGTATATTCAAACTGCCGATGGTGCGCAAAGATGACATCACCTCTGACGACATCTATGCCGTCGTTGAAGCGGGTGCCCTGGCGGGCGTGCTGCGTAAGCAGGAGCATGAACTGATTGAAAACGTGTTTGAGCTGGAATCACGAACCGTTCCCTCTTCCATGACCTCGCGTGAGAATATCGTCTGGTTTGATCTGCATGAAGATGAAACCAGCCTCAAGACCAAAATCGCTGAGCATCCGCATTCTAAATTTCTGGTCTGCAGCGGTGATATCGATCATATCGTCGGTTATGTCGACTCTAAAGAGCTGCTGCTGCGTGTGCTGGGCAATCAGAGTATGGCGCTGAACAGCGGCCTGCAGATTCGCTCTGCGCTGATTGTGCCGGACACGCTGACCCTCTCCGAAGCGCTGGAAAGTTTTAAAACCGCTGGCGAAGATTTTGCGGTGATCATGAACGAGTATGCGCTGGTCGTGGGCATCATTACCCTGAATGACGTGATGACCACGCTGATGGGTGACCTGGTGGGCCAGGGCATGGAAGAGCAGATTGTGGCGCGCGATGAAAATTCATGGCTGGTTGAGGGCGGCACACCCATTGATGACGTAATGCGCGTGCTGGACATTGATGATTTCCCGCAGTCAGGCAACTACGAAACCATCGGCGGCTTTATGATGTATATGCTGCGTAAGATTCCGAAGCGTACTGATTTTGTGAAGTTTGCTGGCTACAAGTTCGAGGTGGTGGATATTGATAGCTATCGCATCGACCAGCTGCTGGTGACCCGCATCGACGAACGACCGCCGGTACTGAGCATGACGAAAAGCGAAGAAGAGTAGAATGACTCAGGGCCAGGTTCAGACTGTCAAATAAAATAGTCTGACGGGCCAGACACTAAGGGCGCCATCGGCGCCCTTGATATTAGTTGAACTCAAGCTTGAGACGAACGACCTGGCGGTTAATTTCTGACATCACGCTCAGATGCTGTTTGTCTTTAACGCGCGGGATTAAGACTTTCCCTTTATCGAACTCGAACGCGCCAACGTCCTTGATATACAACCTTCCTTTGAACAGCGTTTTTACATATTTCGCTATTTGTAGCGGATTATAGCGCTGGAAGATCTTCATACTGACTAACTCCTGTACATTTTTAAAGCACGCTTCGCCGTTTCCAAATTTGGTTCCAGCCCATGAAGCGCGAATTCGCGATAACTATAGAACACTAAAATCGACTGGTGTTCCGAAAAGTGAATTTTTTTACTGAATTGACACATCATTACAGAACACTCTGTTATCAGCGTCATACAAGACAGTATAAACCTTCATTGGTTAAGGAATTGTGGTGTCCATAACAAACCTGACACCTTTCCATGACAGGCGCATCATCCCTGCTTACTATTGCAGTAAAATGACTAACTGGTCCGATCACTCAAGGAAATAGCAATGCGAAACATTCTGACCGCGGTGGCGCTGTCTTTGCTGATACCAGCAAGCGTGATGGCCCATGACCTCAGGCTGGGATCACGAGTCCCCGCCATTGGCGTCAACGATAAGGGCGAACTGTTATTACAGCAGAAGAAGTTTAGCTACAAAAACTGGAATAGCGCGCAGCTTAGTGGAAAAGTTCGCGTGGTCCAGCATATTGCTGGCCGCTCCTCCGCTAAAGAGATGAATGCGGCACTGATAGAGGCGATCAAAGCCGCGAAGTTGCCGCACGAGCGCTATCAGACCACCACTATCGTAAATACCGATGACGCCATTCCCGGCACCGGCATGTTTGTGCGCAGCAGCGTTGAGACCAACAAGCAGCAATATCCCTGGTCGCAGTTTGTCATCGACAGCAAGGGCAATGTGCAGCATGCCTGGCAGTTACAGTCGGGCGGTTCCGCCATTGTGGTACTGGATAAACAGGGCAAGGTGAGATTTGTGAAGGATGGATCGCTGACGCAGGATGAAGTGACAAAAGTGATGGCGCTGCTGGCCTCACTGCTGAAAGAGTAATCGCTGAAATCCCGGCGGTCACAGAGCGACCGTCGGCATTTCATAAGCCTACAAATTCAGACAGCATTAAAACAGTGAGACGCGGAAGCCAGGATTAAGAAAGGATTCGCGCGGCGCGTAGTCCAGGGTTTTACCCTGCCAGTCATGAACATGGGCGCCAGCGGCCATCGCCACGGCATGACCCGCGCCGGTATCCCAGATGTTGGTTGGCCCGAAACGGGGATAGAGCTGGGCTTTCCCTTCCGCCACCAGGCAGAATTTCAGAGAAGAGCCGGTGGCGACGGTCTGATGTTCACCCAGCTGTTTCAGGTACTCTTTCATCTCGGCGTCATCGCCATGTGAGCGGCTTACCACCACCAGCGGAGGACGCGCGTCACGGGCATGAATCTGCTCACGCTGACCGCCCTCCTCTTTCCACGCTTTGCCATCTGCTGCGGAGTACATTACGCCCAGCACCGGCGCGTAAACCACGCCCATCACTGGCTTGCCCGCTTCGATCAGCGCAATATTGACGGTAAATTCGCCGTTACGCTTGATGAACTCTTTGGTGCCATCCAGCGGATCGACCAGCCAGTAACGCTGCCAGTGCTGACGCACCTCCCAGGCAGGGGGATCTTCTTCTGACAGCACCGGGATTTCAGGCGATAACTGCTTCAGGCCCTGCATGATAACGTGGTGCGCCGCGATATCTGCGGCGGTCACCGGTGAATCGTCCGATTTGTGAGAAACGTCAAGCGGCGCGGCATCGTTATAGACCTGCATAATCGCGTCGCCCGCTTCGCGTGCCAGTTGGCAGATTTGCTCTAACATTTTTCACCTCGTTGTGTCTGTCTGCTGCGGGATAGGTTCACCCCAGCTAGTGACATTTTAGCAGTTCAGCCTGCGGTGCTCATGCACAGGCAGGCTGACCCATCAATTTATAGATATATCAATACCATAGTTATACGCTTATCGCTACGCCTGCGCCGATGTGCCTCCGGCGTATAAGAATCCGCCGCTGGCTGATGCACCAAAACGTTATATCCATCACGATTTAAAATGACTATCTGTCATGCTTTTACATTATTTTGAGAGCCTTAATTTAATTTGCAGCAGGAGCAAGCATGTCTAAGCCCGGAATGATGTTACTGGCCCTGAGCGTTTCCGTCGCCACCCAGGCCGCAACGGTGGATTTGCGGATACTTGAAACCACCGATCTGCACAGCAATATGATGGATTTCGACTATTACAAAGACACGCCAACCGCGAAGTTTGGGCTGGTGCGAACCGCCACGCTGATTCACACTGCGCGCCAGGAGGTGAAGAACAGTCTGCTGGTCGATAATGGTGACATCATCCAGGGCAGCCCGCTGGGTGACTATATGGCGGCCAAAGGGTTACGTGATGGCGAGATTCATCCGGTTTATAAGGCGCTCAACACCCTGGATTACAGCGTCGGCAACCTCGGTAATCATGAATTCAATTATGGCTTGCCCTACCTGAAAAAAGCGCTGGCAGGCGCCCGCTTTCCTTATGTGAACGCCAACGTGATTGATGTGAAGAGCGGCAAGCCGCTGTTTACCCCATATATCATCAAATCCACCACGGTGGTTGATCGTGAGGGGAAAACACAGACCCTGAAAGTTGGCTATATCGGCTTTGTGCCGCCGCAGATCATGGTGTGGGATAAAGCCAACCTGCAGGGCAAGGTACGGGTCGATGACATCACCGAAACGGCACGCCGCTACGTGCCTGAGATGCGTGCGCAGGGTGCCGATCTGATTATTGCTATCCCTCACTCCGGCCTGAGCAGCGAGCCGTATCACACGATGGCGGAAAACTCGGTTTACTATCTCAGCCAGGTAGAAGGCATCAATGCCATCCTGTTTGGTCATGCACATGCAGTCTTCCCCAGTGAGGAGTTCGCCGCCATTAAGGGTGCAGACATCGCTAACGGCACGCTGAACGGGATTCCGGCAGTGATGCCAGGCATGTGGGGCGATCATCTGGGTGTGGTCGATCTGGTGCTGAGCAATGAAGATGGACACTGGCAGGTAAGCAGCGGCAAAGCACAGGCGCGGCCAATTTATGACATCGCCGCAAAGAAATCACTGGCCGCAGAGGATCCGACGCTGGTAAAAGTGCTCGCTGACGATCACCGCGCGACACGGGAGTTTGTGGCGAAACCCATCGGCAAGTCCGCCGATGTGATGTACAGCTATCTGTCGCTGGTTCAGGACGACCCAACCGTGCAGATCGTCAATAATGCTCAACGCGCCTATGTGGAGCACTTTATTCAGGGCGATCCGGATCTGGGCCGACTGCCGGTACTCTCCGCTGCTGCGCCGTTTAAAGCGGGCGGACGTAAAAACGACCCATCAAGCTACACCGAAGTGGAGAAAGGCGCGCTGACCTTCCGTAACGCCGCCGACCTTTATCTCTATCCCAATACGCTGGTGGTGATGAAAGTCACAGGCGCACAGGTCAAAGAGTGGCTGGAGTGTTCTGCGGGCCAGTTTAACCAGATCGATCCACACAGCAGCAAAACGCAGTCGCTGATCAACTGGGATTTCCGCACCTATAACTTCGATGTGATCGATGGGGTATATTACCAGATCGATGTGACTCAACCCGCGCGCTACGACGCGGAGTGTAAACTGATCCACCCGGATGCTTCACGTATCCGCCAGCTTACCTGGCAGGGTAAGCCCGTCGATCCGCAGGCCACTTTCCTGGTCGCGACCAATAACTATCGCGCTTACGGCGGCAAGTTTGCTGGCACCGGGGATAAGTACATTGCCTTTGCTTCGCCGGACGAGAACCGGGCAGTGGTTGCGGCTTATATCAGCGCGGAAACCAAAGCACACGGTGAAGTGCAGCCGAAGGCGGACAATAACTGGCGTCTGGCACCGATTACCGCATCCACCCCGCTCAATATTCAGTTTGAAACGGCACCGGGTGATAAGGCGACCAACTTTATTCAGCAGCATGCGCAATATCCGCTTCAGCCCAAAGGCACAGATGCGATTGGCTTTGCGCTGTGGCAGGTGAATTTACAGCAAAAATAAGGCGGGAGAAAAACGCTGCAACCGGATTGGTTGCAGCGTCCGGGTATTACAGAATTTCCAGCAGTTCGACTTCGAAGATCAGGGTGCTGAATGGTGGGATAGAGGCACCCGCACCGCGCTCGCCATACGCGAGGTTCTGTGGGATCACCAGTTCCCATTTTGAGCCAACCGGCATCAGGGTCAGTGCTTCGATCCAGCCAGGGATAACACCACTTACCGGGAATTCAGCCGGTTCGCCACGGGCAACCGAGCTGTCGAATACGCTGCCGTCGATCAGTTTGCCGGTGTAATGAACGCGTACGCGATCCTGACGTGATGGGATTGGACCTTCGCCCTGAGTAATCACGCTGAACTGCAGGCCTGATTCGGTGCTGCTCACGCCTTCACGCTGCGCATGTTCCTGCAGGAACGCCTGACCTTCTGCTGCCATGGCTTCGGTGCGCTCACGGCGCACGCCTTCTGCACGTTCGTGTACTTCACGCAGTGCGCGATGAACCACGTCAACCGGTACGGCCGGTGAGTTCCCTTCCAGCGCGTCGCGCAGACCCGCGAGCAGTGCTTCTGGTTGCAGACCCTGCAGACCAGATTCCAGCAACTGCTGGCCAACCTGTAAACCAATACCGTAACTTGCTTGTGCTTCGACGCTGTCGAAAGAAGGGGTAGTCATCTTCGTTCCTTTCACTCTCGGATAAATTCGAACCGGCAGCATAGCAGTGCAGGCCGCTGGCGTAAAATGCCCTGCGTCGCAGATGACTTTTACTGATGAAAGAGAAACAATAGAGCCGTCAAATTTATCAATGCTGGCAGGCACTTCGCGCCGGTATTGCCCATACTATAACTATCGATGGGGATCACCCCGTCTGTAGCACCTGAATAAGAGAGTAAACATGGGCCAGATTGCCCCACGCCGCCGCAGGATGCGTGCACAACATATTGTAACCCGGCTACAGACCTGGCTGGCCGCACGCAGGCCGCAGCAGCCTGCCGGAGAGGAGGAACCCCGAATGGCTTCAGACGCGTCATCCCGCCTGCCGAGCTGGCTACAGCGTATCTGGCATTTTACCGACCACATTCGCTGGATGGATCCGCTGCCAGCGTCGCACCGCCGGGGCATCGTAGCTGCCCTGCTGGTGATACTGGTGGCGTTTCTCTGGCCCGCCAGTACATTGCGCTATCCGGTTGAGCAGCCTGTTACACCCTCGGCTGAGAAGGAGGTACCGATGCAGGCGGATATTTATGAAAACAACGGTACCCGCCAGCCTTCATCCTCACAATCTCAGCAGACGCCAAAAGCCGATTCTCAGGGGGAATGGCGTAACCTCACCATCGCTTCCGGTCAGACGCTGGCGCAGCTGTTCCGTGACAACAGTCTGCCGGTCAATGATGTGTTTGCGATGGCGCGGGTAGAGGGTAGCGATCAGCCGCTCAGCACACTGAAAAGTGGTCAGCAGGTAAAAATCCGTCAGGATGCGCAGGGTGCAGTAACAGGTCTGACGGTGGAGGGCGCTAACGGCCCGGTGCTGTTTACCCGTCAGCCCGATGGCAGCTTTATTCGCGCGCAGTAATGCGAACAGCGGATAAACAAAGGTATAAAAACAAAAACGCCGGCACAGGGCCGGCGTTGATGTCGTGCTTAGTTAATCAGGATTAACCAGCAACAACTTTCACGTTCAGTTTAGCGAAGACTTCGCTGTGAACCTGGAAGCTTACTTCATGTTCACCGGTAGTGCGCAGAACGCCGTTCGGCAGACGAACTTCGCTCTTAGCAACTTCAACGCCTGCTGCAGTCACTGCATCAGCGATGTCGCGGGTACCGATTGAACCGAACAGTTTACCTTCATCGCCTGCTTTAGACGTGATGGTTACCGTGCCCAGTGCATTGATTTTCTCAGCGCGTGCAGTTGCTGCAGACTGAACGTCAGCCAGTTTGGCTTCCAGTTCAGCACGGCGTGCTTCGAAGAACTCAACGTTTTTCCTGGTGGCAGGAACAGCTTTGCCCTGTGGTACCAGGAAGTTACGAGCGTAGCCCGCTTTAACGTTAACCTGATCACCCAGGGTGCCAAGGTTTGCTACTTTATCAAGCAGAATAACTTGCATTACCTTATCCTCTTAAAGTCGTTAATGGACAGTTGCCGATTACTGATGACGATCAGTGTACGGCAGCAGAGACAGGTAACGCGCACGCTTGATGCAGCGAGCCAACTGACGCTGGTATTTTGCACGAGTACCGGTGATACGGCTCGGGACAATTTTACCGCTTTCGGTAATGTAGTTTTTCAACGTTGCGATGTCTTTGTAATCGATCTCAACAACGCCTTCCGCGGTGAAACGGCAGAACTTGCGACGACGGAAATAACGTGCCATTAGGCTAGTCTCCAGAATCTATCAATTCAATCTGCTCGGCATGGAACACCACTTTGCTCTGGCCATTTCGTGCCTGATGGCAACTAATGAAACCGTCGAGTGTGAGTTGCGTGCCGACCGTTATATGTTGAGTAATCACCTGATGGGCGCTGCCGCTAATAATAACAGGCATACGACACCAGGCTTGCCGGTGAAACCCGGCCTCCTCCTGCACTGAGCGGTGCTCAAGCACGAACTGACAGTGAGGAATTCCTGACGGGCTAACTCTTCGAACCGGTGTCCTGCACACAGTGCCTGACAGGCGAAGTCGATTGACCGTCACGATGGATTACTCTTCAGAATCCCCAGCATCTGACTCATCAGCGGATTCGTTAGCAAAATCTTCGCGACGATCACGACGCTCATCTTTCGCTTTAACCATCGGCGATGCTTCAGTTACCGCGTTTTTAACGCGCATAACCATGCTACGGATAACGGCGTCGTTGAAGCGGAAGTTCGTTTCCAGCTCATCGATCGCTTCCTGCGGCGCTTCAACGTTCATCAGAACGTAATGCGCTTTGTGCAGTTTGTTGATCGGGTAAGCCAGCTGACGGCGGCCCCAGTCTTCCAGACGGTGAATCGTGCCTTCTGCACCAGTGATAGCACCAGTGTAACGCTCGATCATGCCAGGAACCTGTTCGCTCTGGTCAGGATGAACCATAAATACGATTTCGTAATGACGCATCGAAATTGCTCCTTACGGATTATTCAGCCTCCTGTCGGGGTCAACCGCGGCCCATGGAAGCAAGGAACGTTATAGGCTGTGTCCCACAAAGGTTCGCTGTGACGAGCGTTTGTGGGACACAGCCTGAGAATGCGGCTGAAAAATTGACGCGTAATCATACTGGTGACGGCCCGTGAACTCAAGCGCACATTTAAACAAATTGCCGATAGCGTGCCAGATACCGTGGCTTTTTGTGCTAATGGCGTGAATACAGCGGGTTAATGCCGCTTTGTTCAAAAACGCTGACGAAGAGGTTCAGAAGAACGATCTGGCGATACTATGCTCAGTCGCTAAACTGAATAAAGACGCGACGATTCGCTTCGTGGCGTCATTCAGAGTGTGTTCCCTGAAGTGAGGAGTCGGGCATGAAAACGTTCGTCATCGCCACTTTACTGGGTCTCTTCCTGTCTCCACCCGCTCTTGCCAGCTATGCTGACTGTGCGCAGCAGATGAGAAGTCACAGCAGCGAAGCGGCATCGGGTTATGTCTACGTTAACCGTCTGGATACGCCGGAAAGAAACCCGGTCAATGCGCCTGCCAGAACAGCAGAAAAATCGTCTGCACACTGGTAAGTGCCGGTAAGTTTACGGGCGGCAGAGTTCTTCTACGCCCGTTCATTTTTCAAAGCTGATCTTTAAAAAAGCTGACCAGCGCCGTCAATGCGGATGGGGTGATCTTATGCCCAATCTGCTTTTCCGATAGCGTGGTCAGATGCTGCGCCAGCCCGTTTTCACGCAGTGCGCGCTCCAGTCGGACGCTCTCCGCCCAGGGCACCACCTCATCCGCCTCGCCGTGCCATAACAGCAGCGGTCGGTTTGCCAGTGCCTGCAGACGATTGCAGGGATCATAGTCCGCCAGCGGTGCCATGCGGGCCGCAAACTGCGCCTTCTGCTCTGGCGTGTCGGCCACCAGCGGCGGAAAGAGCGACTCGCTGAGCTGCATAAAATAGCCCGATCCCATCATGCAGGCGACACTTTGAATCTGTGGATAACGCGCCATCGCACCCAGCGCCGTCATCCCGCCCATCGACGCACCTGCCACGGCGAAATGCCCGTCAGCGATCAGATTCTTATTACGCAGCGCAGTCTCCAGCAGCGGCAGCTCATCAATGTTCTGCTTCAGTATTTCCCAGAAGTGGCCCAGGCGTGCTTCGGCGTCACCGTGAAAACGCGCGCCGTGCAGCTCGGCATCCGGCATGACTGCACGAAATCCCGCCTGCGCCAGCGCAACGGCGAAGTAGGCGTAGACCTCTTTTGATGAGGTGAAGCCGTGATAAAACAGTACGGTCGGCAGCGGCTGATTCCGCTGTCCGGCAGGCGTGGCGTGCAGGCATTCGATACCGGCCAGCGTTTCTGTGGTGAGTTCAATCATGGTCTCTCCTGAGCGGGGGCAAGGCGTGCCGTTCAAGTGTACGTTCTGCGGGTTAATTTGCGAAATTCCCCGCTGCGCTTAGTTATGCTTTTCCACGCTAAACTTTTTCCGCAGCGTGCCGTTGATCGTGTATTCCCCTAACTTGATCAAAGGTAATTTATGAAGCGTCTCTCTCTCAGCGGACTGAGTCTCGGAGTTAAGCTGTCTGTACTGACGTCTCTCAGCGTAGCGCTGCTGTTGCTGGTACTGACCCTGACTCAAAGCCACAACGCCTCGCGCCAGCTGGAAAATCTCGCCATTGATGACATGCACAACCAGGTGCAGGGCATCTATGAAATGACTACCATGTTTAACGCCACCCTCACCGAAGAGGTGGCTCACTACACCGATTTATTTACCAGTTTCCTGCCCAGGCGCTTTAGCCTGGATGAAAGCTCGCGGGTGCAGGTGGGTACCATTTCGACGCCGGTGCTGCGTGCCGGATTAAAAACGCTGAACCTCGATCAGACCGCGGTTGACGATTTCACCGACCGCACTGCCGCTGTGGCGACCATTTTCGTGCGCGATGGTGATGATTTTGTCCGTGTTTCAACCTCGCTGAAAAAAGAAGATGGCAGTCGCGCCATCGGTACGCAGCTGGACCGCAGCGGTGCCGCCTGGAAGAGTGTTCACCAGGGCGAAGTCTACCGCGGCCTGGCCACGCTGTTCGGCCATCGCTACATCACGCAGTATCAGCCGGTAAAAGATGAGAGTGGCAAAGTCGTCGCCATCCTGTTTGTCGGTGTTGGCATTGATAAGCAGTATGCCCTGATGCGCGAGAAAATCCTGGCGCGACGGCTGGGCGACAGCGGCCATTTCTATGTGCTCAACGGCACGCCAGGCAAGAATCAGGGCGAGTATCTGTTCGATCAGCAAAATGAAGGGAAACGGCCAGACTGGGATGACGCGACACTTCAGCCCCTGTTGACGCAGCCGCAGGGTATGCAGCAGGTGGAGATCAACGGTAAACAGCAGATGCTGGCATGGCAGCAGCTGCCGGGCTGGAACTGGGTGATTACCGGTGAAGTTAACCGTGCCAGCCTGCTCGCCCCGATTACCCACAGCCGTAACCTGTTCCTGATTACCGGACTGATTCTGGTGGTGATCTTCGCACTGGGGTTTGTCTGGTACAGCCGCCGGGCGATTACCCGTCCGCTACAGCAGGTGATCCATCTGGCGGAGCAGTATGCCGCCGGAAATCTGCAGGTCCATATGGATACCCGCCGTCGTGATGAAGTCGGTCAGTTGATTATTGCGATTAACGGCATTGGCGATGGGCTGGAAAAAATCGTCGGCCAGGTGCGCGGCGCGGCGCAGGAGATCAGCGACGGCACGGACACCATCGCGGCCAGCAGCCATAACATCAGCGAGCAGATCGGGCGTCAGGCCAGCAGCGTGGAGCAGACCTCTGCCAGCATGGAGCAGTTTGGTGCCACGGTCGAACACACCGCTGACAGCCTGCGTCAGGCGATGTCACTGGTGGCCGAAGCCAGCGATATCGTCAGTCATGGCAGCCAGACGGTGGTGCACTCGGTTAACACCATGTCGGCCATTAAGGTGTCATCGCAAAGCATTGCGGATATCACCCATGTGATTGAGTCGATCGCCTTCCAGACCAATATTCTGGCACTGAATGCGGCCGTTGAAGCGGCACGAGCCGGTGAACAGGGCCGTGGCTTTGCTGTGGTGGCTGCAGAAGTGCGTGCGCTGGCACAGCGTTCCGCGCAGGCCGCCAAAGAGATTGATGGATTGATTGCCACCTCTATCAGCAACGTGGCGGAGGGACACCAGCTCTCTGAGCAGACGCGTGATGCGATGACCAACATTGTGACCCACATCGAACAGGTGCAGGCGCTGATGGGCGAGATCAACGTGGCAGCGCAGGAGCAGGCGGCGGGTATCGGCCAGGTGAATCTGGCGATGAACCAGATCAGCCAGGCAACCCATCAGAACAGTGAACTGGTGGCACAGGCAGAACACAGCGCACAGAACCTGAGTGATAAAGGGCATCACCTGACTCAGCTGGTCAGCGTTTTCAGCCTTAAATCCTGACGTCATTCAGGACGATGACATACACTTATTGTTTCGTCCTGAACAGGGGTTTGGCTATGCGTTCCGCTTACTTACTGATAATCAGTCTGTTGCTGGCAGGCTGTTCCGCGCTTGAAACCACGCCAAAAGCCCCGCCTGCGCCAACCCAACAGGCGCAGGAAATTTCACGGGCACAGAGTGGCGGTTTGCCGAAGCTGGGTAACATTACCGTTAACGTGCATGGCTCACCGGATGATGCCCAGCGGGCCATCGCCGCCCAGGCTAATCAGGCTGGCGCGGCTTACTATCAGATCGTGATGCTAAGCGAAACCGTGATGCCCGGTTTATGGTACGCCAGCGCAATTCTGTATGGTGCCTCACCGGCCACAGGCGCGGGCCAGTAACCGGTCAGTTACTGCAGCCTCAGACGGGTGTGAACCCCGCTGGTCGAGCCACTGCTGGCACCACGCATCCGCCAGCGGTGGCTCACTGTATTTCAGTAGCTGAGCGCCTGTCGCCAGCTGCAGCAGCGCGTGGGTGACGTCGCGCGCCTGCTCTTCGGGAACGTTCTTAAGCCTCAGTCGCAGCTGACGCCAGCGCGTATCGAAATGACGATTACTCCCTTTTACCGCCTCAAACTCCTGACTCAGCATCTCAGTCACCTCTGCGTGACGGGCGAGTACGCGCAGAACGTCAAGACACATCACATTGCCCGATCCTTCCCAGATGCTGTTGACCGGCATGTCACGATAGAGGCGCGGCAGCTCACTCGCTTCGCAGTAGCCGATGCCCCCCAGCACTTCCATCGATTCCGCCACAAACGGCGCACCCGCTTTGCAAATCACATATTTTGCCGCTGGCGTAAATAAACGGGCAAAGGCGACCTCATGCGGTTTGGCCGGTTGTGACCAGGCACGAGCCAGCCGCATCAGCAAGGCGGTTTGCCCCTCAAGCTGCAGCGCCTGCTGTGCCAGAACCTGACGCATCAGTGGCTGATCCACCAGATTTTTTCCCATGACCTGACGCTGATGGGCATGCCAGATCGCCACTGAGAAGGCACGCCGCATCTGGCCATGACTGCCGAGCGCGCAGTCAAAGCGCGTCATACCGGCCATTTTCAGGATCAGTCGTACGCCTTCGCCCTCCTCACCCAGCAGCCAGCCGGTCGCGTCGCGAAATTCCACTTCGCAGCTGGCATTTGAGCGATTGCCCAGCTTATCTTTGAGCTGCTCAAGCTGGATGGCGTTGCGTGACCCATCGGGCAACAGACGCGGCAGGAAAAAACAGCTTAATCCCTCGGGCGTCTGGGCCAGGACCAGATGCGCATCGCTCTGCGGCACTGAGAAGAAACACTTGTGACCGGTCAGTCGGTAGGCTTCTCCCGCGCCGCGCGCACCCAGCGGCTCGGCACGGGTGGTGCTGGTAAGCAGATCGCTGCCGCCCTGCTTTTCTGTCATGCCCATCCCGATCAGCAATCCGCGTTTCTGGTCGCCAGGCTGTGTATGCGTGTCGTAGCGGTCGCTGAGCAGCGGATCGAGCCAGCTTTCAAACGCGGCGGGCAGATAAGTCTGCAGCAGCGGAATGGCGGCGTGCGTCATGGTCACCGGGCAGAGCGTACCCGCATCTACCTGTGCGTGCAGAATAAAGCGTGCAGCGCGCGCTACGCTGGCCTGTTCACGCACCGTCGGTTGCCAGCTGAGATTGTGCAGACGACTGGCGCAGACGCCCTGCATCAGCAGGTGCCAGGCAGGATGAAAGCGAATCTCATCCAGGCGCACGCCACGGGCATCGTAGCGCAGCAGTTCAGGCAGTTCAGCGTTGGCGAGTCGGCCCAGCTCCAGCGACTCGGCGCTGCCCAGCTGGCGGCCGACTGACGCCAGCCATTCCCCATCCCATCCGGCGCCTTCGCGTGACAGTGCCTCACCAAGCGGCGTGTCGGACAGGAACAGGTTACTGTTGCTCAGAGGATGGGGCTGATTAAAAACGGTGTGTGTTGTCCAGGTCATAACCACTCCTCGCGGATGTCACTCAGTAAGTATACCCGTCGTCTTTCAAGCTGCATTTTTGTTGGCTGCGTTCACTCACCCGGATCACTTACTCATGTAAGCTCATCGGGATTCGTTCTCTTGCCGCCTCAATGCAACCCGAAATCCTTTGGGTATATACGAATGACGCGCAGTTATGCCTGGTACAGAAACTAATTTGTGGCGAGGATCACATCGGGGATCAGGCGTTGCGCTGACGCACTGCTTCAAACAGGCAGACACCGGTTGCGACCGAGACGTTGAGTGAAGAAACACTGCCCGCCATCGGAATGCTGATCAGCTCATCGCAATGCTCGCGGGTCAGACGACGCATGCCTTCGCCTTCCGCGCCCATTACCAGCGCCATCGGACCGGTCATTTTGCTCTGGAAGACGGTATGGTCCGCTTCACCTGCGGTGCCGACCACCCAGATGTTGTACTCCTGCAGCAGGCGCAGTGTACGCGCAAGATTAGTGACGCGAATCAACGGCACATTCTCTGCCGCACCGCTGGCCACTTTTTTGGCCGTGGCATTCAGGGGAGCAGAACGATCTTTGGGCACGATAATCGCATGAACACCGGCCGCATCGGCGCTGCGCAGGCAGGCACCCAGGTTGTGCGGATCGGTAACCCCATCCAGCACCAGCAGGAAAGGCTTCTCCAGGCTCTGCAGCAGATCCGGCAGGTCGCCTTCCTGATACTGACGACCCGGTTTTACCCGTGCCACGATGCCCTGATGCACACCGCCTTCAACCTGGCTATCGAGCCACTTACGCTCGGCCAGTTGAATCACGATCCCCTGAGCTTCCAGCGCGGTGACCACGGGTTGCAGGCGACGATCGTCGCGGCCTTTGAGGATAAAGACTTCCTGGAAACGTTGTGGATCACGTTCCAGCAGCGCCTGCACGGCATGGATACCAAAAATAATTTCGCTCATCGATCTGCTCAGTGGTTGGAAATGAATAAATGACCGCCCTTTCTGCGGAAATAAAGGGCGGGTATGCGCACTCTATTACGCTCAGCCTTCAGGCTCAGCTTTTTTTCTGGCGCGCTTCGCCCGGGTGGCGGCGGCGATTTTACGGGTTTTTTCCGAGACGTTTTTACTTTTTTTCTCGGTATTCGCCACGGCTGGTTTGCCCTTGTCACCCCGGAATGCAGCATCCGGCTCGAAGTTGGACTTTTTGTTCACGTTACGACGACGCTTCGCTGGCGCGTTGTCTTCACGCTTCGCCCGATCACGCGCGGTTTTACCCTCACCACGCACCTGACGCTGGCTGGAGATAAGAGCGAAGTCGATTTTACGCTCGTCCATATGGACCGCTTCGACACGTACTTCAACGGTGTCACCCAGACGATAGGTACGGCCGCCCGATTCACCAATCAGACGCTGACCTACCGGGTCAAAACGGTAGTAATCGTTGTCGAGGGTTGAAACGTGGACCAGTCCGTCGATGAACAGATCGCTCAGGCGGACAAAGAAGCCAAATCCGGTCACGCTGGAGATAACGCCGTTGAAGACGTTGCCAACCTGGTCCTGCATGAAGTCACACTTGAGCCAGTCCGCGACGTCGCGGGTTGCTTCATCGGCGCGACGTTCGGTCAGGGAACAGTGCAGACCCAGTTGCAGCATCTCCGGCATCTCGTAGTGATAGCCGCCGGTTGCTGTCGTCATATCTTTGGCGACGCTGCGCTCTCTCGGCATCAGGTATTTGATGGCGCGTTGTACCAGGCCTTTACCTTCATCCTGCTCTTTTGCCAGCAGATATTTGATGGCGCGGTGCAGCGTCAGATCCGGGTAGCGGCGAATTGGCGAAGTAAAGTGCGCATACGATGAGAGTGCCAGACCAAAGTGACCGCGGTTTTCCGGATCGTAAACCGCCTGCTTCATCGAACGCAGCAGCATGGTTTGGAGCATCTCTGCATCAGGACGATCGGCAACCTGCTTCAGCAGCGCCGCATAGTCGACAGGCTGCGGTTTGTTGCCGCCTGGCAGAGTCAGTCCCAGCTCGTTTAGCACGGTACGGAAGCTCTTGATGCTCTCATCGGTCGGGCGATCGTGATCGCGGAACAGTGCCGGTTCCTGATTTTTCTCAACGAAGCGTGCTGAGGCGATGTTCGCCAGGATCATGCACTCTTCGATCAGCTTGTGGGCGTCATTACGTGACGCGCGCTCAACACGTTCAATACGGCGCTCGGCGTTGAAGATGAACTTCGCTTCTTCCGTTTCAAACGAGATACCGCCGCGCTCTTCACGTGCAGCATCCAGTACCTGGTAGAGGTTGTGCAGCTCTTCAAGATCTTTGACCAGCGGTGCATACTGCTGACGCAACTCTTTGTCGCCCTGCAGGATGTTCCAGACTTTGTTATAGGTCAGACGCGCATGGGAGTTCATCACCGCTTCGTAATGCTTAAAGCCGGTGAGCTTACCTTTAGTCGAAATGGTCATCTCGCACACCATACAGAGTCGATCGACCTGCGGGTTAAGCGAGCATAAGCCATTCGACAAGACTTCCGGCAGCATCGGCACAACCTGCGACGGGAAGTAGACTGAGGTGCCGCGCTGATGCGCTTCGTCATCCAGTGGCGTACCCGGACGGACGTAATAGCTCACATCGGCGATAGCGACCCACAGACGCCATCCGCCACCGCGTTTTTTCTCGCAGTAGACCGCATCATCAAAGTCACGGGCATCTTCACCATCTATGGTGACCAGCGGCAGTTTGCGCAGATCGACGCGGCCTTTTTTGGCCTCTTCCGGGACGTCTTCTTTCAGCTTGCTGACCTGAGCTTCCACTTCTGGCGGCCAGGTGTGCGGAATTTCATGGGTACGCAGCGCCATATCAACGGCCAGGCTGGTGCCCATATCATCGCCCAGTATCTCAGCCACTTTACCGATCGCTTTGGTGCGACGGTTCGGACGCTGGACCAGCTCAACCACCACCACAGAACCCATGCGGGCATTCATCGTCTCTTCAGGCGGGATGAGGATATCAAAACTCAGGCGACTGTCGTCAGGCACCACAAAGCCGGCACCCGCATCGGTAAAGTAGCGGCCAACGATCTGATTGTTGCGCGGTTCCTGCACGCGGACCACGCGCGCTTCGCGGCGGCCTTTGCGATCGGCACCCAGCGGCTGCGCCAGGATTACGTCACCGTGCATACAGAATTTCATCTGCTCTGCGGAGAGGTAGAGGTCATCTTTCTGACCTTCTGCCCGCAGGAAGCCGTAGCCATCACGATGGCCAATGACTTTACCCCGCAGGAGATCAAGACGTTCTGGCAGCGCATAGCATTGACGGCGGGTGAACACCAGCTGACCATCACGTTCCATGGCGCGAAGACGGCGACGTAGCGCCTCAAGGTGCTCTTCTTCGTGCAGATTCATCTCTTCAGCCAGCTCTTCACGGCTGGCTGGTTTTTCACGTTTTTCTAACAGAGCCAGAATAAATTCACGGCTTGGAATAGGATTTTCGTATTTTTCAGCTTCTCTATCCTGAAAAGGATCTTTTGACATAGCGGTTCCTCCGATGTCATTTAATATTTATTTCCGGCGGCGATTTGGACAGGATGATTTCATAAAGTGGTGTATTACCTTCGACCAAATCTGCCAGCGTATAGCTATCCAGCTCCTGCAAAAAGCGCTGCACTGCATCGTGCAGTGCCTGCTTCAGACGGCAGGCTGGTGTGATGGAACAGGAGGCGCAGTCCACTAATTGTAGCGGTTCCATCTTGCGTACCACGTCGCCAATGACAATCTGACGAGGCGGCATACCCAGGCGAATGCCCCCATTTTTACCACGCGTTGCAGCAACGTAGCCCGCACGGCTCAGCTGATTGATGATTTTGACCATATGATTACGGGACAAACCATAGGTGTTTGTCACTTCCGTAATATTGGTCTGCTGATCTTCAGGCAACGCTGCCAGATAAATCAGCGCCCGTAAGCCATAATCAGTAAAACTCGTGAGCTGCACAGTAACCTCAGTGAACCTTCAGGCGTGGCATTGCATTATTCGCCCTGTGATTGATGTCAGGATTAAATCGGATTGCCATTCGATTAACTACGATGATAAACCAGAGTCTGATTTGCCGTGCGTTTTTTTAAGCCAGCACAAGGTTTGACAAGCGAAGGGAGGTAAAGTGGCATCAAATAGTGGAAAAACAAGGGCCGGACAGCGTCCGGCCTGAGTGATTATGCGTCGAACGGATCGCGCAGAATCATCGTTTCACTGCGATCGGGACCGGTTGAGATGATATCAATCGGCACACCCGTTACCTCTTCTACACGCTTAATGTAGTCGCGTGCGGCCTGAGGCAAACCTTCCAGCGTCTTCACGCCAAACGTGGTCTCGCTCCAGCCTGGCAGGGTTTCGTAGATCGGCTCAATGCCTTCCCAGTTCTCTGCCGCCAGTGGCGTCGTGGTCACTTCGCGGCCATCAGGCATACGGTAAGCAACACAGATTTTCACTTCTTTCAGGCCATCCAGCACGTCCAGCTTGGTCATGCAGAAACCTGACAGGGAGTTAATCTGAACCGCACGGCGAACCGCGACCGCATCCAGCCAGCCGGTACGACGGCGACGTCCGGTGGTCGCACCAAACTCATTGCCCTGCGCACAGAGGAATTCGCCAGTTTCATCGAACAGCTCGGTCGGGAACGGGCCTGCGCCCACGCGGGTTGAGTACGCTTTCACAATACCCAGCACGTAGTCGACATAACGCGGACCAATGCCTGAACCGGTTGCCACGCCACCTGCGGTCGTGTTGGACGACGTCACGTACGGATAGGTTCCGTGATCGATATCCAGCAGCGTACCCTGCGCGCCTTCAAACATAATCAGATCGCCACGCTTACGCGCAACGTCCAGCAGTTCAGAGACGTCAACCACCATGCCCGTGAGGATGTCAGCGACTTCCATCACATCGCTCAGCACTTTGTCGAAGTCCACTGCCGGCTCTTTGTAGTACTCAACCAGCTGGAAGTTGTAGAAATCGACCACTTCTTTCAGCTTGGCAGCAAAGGTTTCTTTGTTGAACAGGTCGCTAACGCGCAGTGCACGGCGAGCGACTTTATCTTCATAAGCAGGGCCGATGCCACGGCCGGTAGTACCAATCGCTTTGGCACCACGGGCACGTTCACGCGCCATATCCATCGCAACGTGATATTGCAGGATCAGCGGACAGGCTTCAGAAATCAGCAGACGTTCACGTACCGGGATCCCGCGCGCTTCCAGGCCTTTCATCTCTTTCATTAAGGCTTCAGGAGAAAGCACTACGCCGTTACCAATAATGCTGGTTACGTTATCGCGCAGAATGCCAGAAGGGATCAGGTGGAGGACGGTTTTTTCACCGTTGATGACAAGCGTGTGGCCCGCATTGTGGCCGCCTTGATAACGCACAACGTAATTCGCGCGCTCAGTCAGAAGGTCTACAATCTTACCTTTACCTTCGTCACCCCATTGGGTGCCCAGTACGACGACGTTCTTACCCATTTCTCAAAATCACCGATTGCTTAAAAAAGGATTCTACCATCTGATCCCATGGCTTTCAGCACTTTTAGCATACGATTGCGCGCTTTTTTGCCTGAGTTTTGATCACTACAACATGTTGGGGATAATGGCGCGAAGAGGCACAATTTAGCCGGTGTGAACTCGGGTACTAGAGGTTGCCGTGCAGGCTGAGCATGCAGTAAATCACCATGCCAGCAACGACCAGTCCTCCCCCAAAGCGGTGCAGCAGACGATCGGGCAACCGCGTCATCGTCAGGATCATGCGTCGCCAGGCGCGCGGCATAAACATCGGTCCCAACCCTTCCAGCACTAACACCAGCGCCAGCGCCATCCAGATGCTTGTTTTCATTCTGAATCCTAAAAAAAAGGCCGACAACATTGTCGGCCCACAGGTTATATCAGTTCTTAGCGTGTTGCGTTAGAGGGCGCCTTCATATATCGGAAGAAGTCGCTATCCGGGCTTAACACCATCACATCCTGATCGCTATTGAAGCTGTTTTCATAGGCACGCAGGCTACGAATAAAGGCGTAGAAGTCAGGATCTTTACTGAACGAATCGGCAAACAACCGCGCCGTTTCTGCATCACCATCACCGCGCGTGATCAGGGCTTCACGCTGGGCTTCAGCCAGCGTACGCGTCACCTGGTAATCGGCCTGGGCGCGCAGTTTTTCCGCCTCTTCCTGACCCTGTGAACGCTGACTACGCGCTACGGCTTCACGCTCAGCACGCATACGGTTGAAGATGGCATCGGAGACTTCTGTCGGCAGGTTGATCTGCTTGATGCGCACATCCACAACCTGAATACCCAGTGCTGCCATACTGTTCGGATTCGGTGCCGGCTCGCTGCTGTTGGTTTCGCGCTCGACACGGGCTGCTGCGCTGGCAATCGCATCATCAGCCGCAGGCGTGGCGATTTCATCATCGCTGCCCGCAGAACCAGTATTCAGCGCGTCACGCACATCGGTGGTCAGGCGACCACGGGAGTCTGTGACGATATCCTTCACATCCAGACGACCCATTTCAGAACGCAAACGGTCACTGAACTTACGTTTCAGCAGCACTTCTGCCTGAGAAACATCACCGCCACCGGTAGCCAGGTAGTAGCGACTGAAATCGCTGATACGCCATTTGATGTAGGAGTCCACGATCAAATCTTTCTTCTCTTTGGTGACGAAGCGATCGGCCTGGTTATCCATCGTCTGAATTCGCGCATCCAGCGTTTTAACCGTTTCCAGGAATGGAATCTTAAAATGCAGACCCGGCTCAAATACCTGCGGTTTGTTTTCGCCGTCGCGCAGGACTTTACCGAAGCGCAGAACAATGCCTCGCTGCCCTTCCTGCACCACAAACAGCGACGCATAGAGCGCCACCAGCACGACAATGATTAAAAATACTATTGGCTTACGCATCGATTACTCTCTCCCTTCGCGCTGGCTGTCGCTGCGCTGAGCATTCGCCCGACGCTGATCCATGATATTGTCCGGACTGTATGACGACGTGTCATTGCGGCTGGCGTTGCGATCGGAGATGGCTGGCAGCGAAGAACTGTTACCGCCTTTCTGACCATTCTGGCCTGGTGCAGACTGACCACCACGCATCAGTTGATCCAGCGGCAGTACCATCAGGTTGTTACCCCGATCGTTAACCAGTACTTTGCGGGTATGGCTCAGCACGCGTTCCATTGTCTCAATATAGAGACGCTCTTTGGTAATTTCAGGCGCGGCTTTATACTCCGGCAAAATCTTGGCGAAACGCGCCACTTCACCCTGCGCTTCCAGCACGGTACGCTCTTTGTAAGCGCGCGCCTCTTCCAGAATACGTTGCGCCTGGCCATTAGCTCGAGGCTGAACTTCATTGGCGTAAGCTTCTGCTTCACGGACATACTGTTCGCGGTTTTCACGTGCGGCAATCGCATCATCAAACGCAGACTTCACCTCTTCCGGCGGACGGGCAGCCTGGAAGTTGACGTCCAGTACCGCGATCCCCATGTTGTAAGGGCGAATTGTTTCATCGATTTCACGCTGGGTATCGCTACGCACCACGGTACGACCTTCAGTCAGAATGCGGTCCATGGTAGAACGACCAATCACGCCGCGCAGCGCACTGTCAGTCGCCTGACGCAGACTGTCATCCGCGCTGGTCACGGCATAAAGATAACGTTCCGGATCGGTCACGCGATACTGCACGTTCATCTCCACGCGTACCACGTTCTCATCTGAGGTCAGCATCACGCCAGAAGCCGCCAGTTCACGCACCGATTCAACGTTAACCGCACGTACCTGATCAACAAATGTCGGTTTCCAGTTCAGCCCGGGCTCAACCAGGTGACTGAACTTACCGAAGCGCGTTACCACGCCGCGTTCCGCTTCTTTGATGGTGTAGAAACCGCTTGCAGCCCAGATGACTACAGCAGCAACAGCCACGATGCCAACGATTTTGCCTCCGCTGCCGGAGCCGCGTTGACCGTTATCGCTCTGTTTGCCACCACCCAGTCCACCAAGCTTCTTGCTCAGCTTACGGAAGATATCATCCAGATCAGGAGGCCCGGATTCCCGTCCTCCCTTATTTCCCCCAGAGTTGCCGCCTTGATTATTGCTGCTTCCCCACGGGTCGCGGTCCTGTCCGTTATTTCCGGGCTGATTCCACGCCATGTCTCTACTCCATTTATTGTAATTACGGTTTTTACCCTTCATCTTTCGGATTGCAGCGGTGTTGGCTGCCTTCGCTCACCCCGCTCACTCATCTGCGTAAGCGCCCGGGGATTCACTCAGTTGCCGCCTTGCTGAAATCCGAAATACCCGGGTAAATCCTGCGTATTCAGGCCTGCAACGAAAGTGCGACAATCTTCAATTTTTAAGGTAAATGCGTTTGGGCAATATCAAACAATGTAACTGGTCAGCGACGGTTCCTGCTTACATAAACGCATCCACTCAATGATGGGCATACGTATCTGCAATCCTACACTGCCGTCGTCTTCATTCCACTCTTTCTCAATCGCCTGCAACTGATAGAAACGGCTGCGAAGTCGCCCCGCCTCCGGTGGCAGACGTAACGCGTGCTGGGCAATTTCACCTGACAGGCGCTCGGACAGGGCCTGCCACAGCAACGGAATGCCTGCACCAGTCTGGGCGGAAAGCCAGACGCGGATGGGCAGGTTCTCTTCGTTGCGATCGATACGCGGTTCGAATCCGTCGAGCATATCGATTTTATTCATGACCAGTAAGGTCGGAATTTCGTCCGCTTCGATCTCTTCCAGTACGGTATCGACGGCGGCGATATTTTCCGTAACGCGAAGATCGGCACCATCAATCACGTGCAGTAACAGCGTCGCCTGACGTGTCTCCTGCAGCGTAGCTTTAAATGCGGCAACCAGATCGTGAGGAAGATGGCGGATAAAGCCCACCGTGTCCGCCAGAACGACATCTCCGACATCGGCAACATTCAGACGGCGCAGTGTAGGGTCAAGTGTCGCAAACAGCTGGTCTGCGGCAAAGACGTTGGCAGAGGTCATGGCGTTAAAGAGGGTCGACTTGCCGGCATTGGTGTAACCCACCAGCGAAACCGTTGGCACATCCGCTTTAGCACGAGACTGTCGTCCCTGCTCACGCTGTTTTTCAACCCGCTCAAGACGTGACAGGATCTGACTTATACGTCCGCGCAGCAGACGACGGTCGGTTTCTAACTGTGTTTCACCCGGGCCACGCAAGCCTATCCCGCCTTTCTGACGTTCAAGGTGCGTCCAGCCGCGTACCAGACGTGTCGCAAGATGGCGCAGCTGTGCCAGCTCAACCTGCAATTTACCTTCGTGGGTACGTGCGCGTTGGGCAAAGATATCCAGAATCAGACCGGTGCGATCAATGACACGGCATTCGCACAGGCGCTCGAGGTTTCTTTCCTGAGCGGGCGTAAGGGCATGATCGAATAATACGACCGATGCTCCTGTTGTTTTTACCGCATCGGCAATTTCAACGGCTTTTCCTTCACCGACAAAATACTTGGGGTGTGGCGCTTTGCGGCTGCCAGTAACCACTTGCAGCGCCTCAACGCCAGCAGAAGAGACCAGGGTTTCAAACTCCTGCAAATCTTCTACTTCTTTGTCTTGGGAGAACCAGATGTGTACCAGTACGGCCTGCTCACCGGCTTCATAACGGTCAAACAAGCTATAACCTCGCTAAATAAAAGACCAGGACGGAAAACCGCTGTTCTCCGTTCCTGGCTGTACGGTGACGCGTTATTCTGCGTTATCACCGTCTTGTTGTGGCTGTGGCTGCGCAGTTATGTTGCTGCCGCCATGATGGTAATTGTTGCTGCCGCCACCGGTATTATTGCTATGGTGAGAAACCGGGCGTGAAGGAACAACGGTAGAAATGGCGTGCTTATACACCATCTGACTCACCGTGTTTTTCAACAAAATGACGAACTGATCAAATGACTCAATCTGACCCTGCAGCTTAATACCGTTAACCAGATAAATCGAAACCGGAACACGTTCACGACGCAGTGCGTTCAAAAACGGGTCTTGTAATGATTGCCCCTTAGCCATTCTATCTTTTCCTTATATGCTTGTTGTTTGTTGCAAGTAGAACCTATGGTTCTGAAAAAACTGCGTAAAAATTTGCGCACGATAACCCATCAATTGTACACAATCACCCATGCTTCGCACTAAGAACCTGTAACACTGTATCACGCGCCAGCCGGGGCTCGTCACTGTCAAGCCAGTGAACATTTTCCCAACCGCGTAACCAGGTCATCTGTCGCTTAGCAAGCTGCCGGGTTGCGCAAATTCCCCGATAAACCATCTCGCTGTAATCGATTTCGCCCGACAAATAAGACCACATCTGACGATAACCAACACAACGAATGGAAGGCATGTCCGTATGCAAATCACCTCGTGCAAACAGGGCCCGAGACTCCGCTTCAAATCCTGACGCCAACATCTGCTCAAAACGCAACGCGATGCGCTGGTGCAGCAATTCGCGGCTCGCGGGGGCGATGGCAAACTGTTGCACGTCGTAGGGTAACGCTTCACCGGATGTTTTTGTCAGTTCCGTTAAAGTTTTACCCGAAATAAAAAAAACTTCCAGTGCTCGCGAAAGTCTCTGCGGATCATTCGGATGAATACGACTGCCGGCAACCGGGTCGATTTCACACAGCTGGCGGTGTAAAGCTTCCCAGCCTTTTTCACGCGCCGTTTGCTCTATCCGCTGACGAACGTCG
The DNA here is from genome assembly GCF_025153065.1 of Pantoea sp. XY16. Lineage (NCBI taxonomy): Bacteria > Pseudomonadati > Pseudomonadota > Gammaproteobacteria > Enterobacterales > Erwiniaceae > Pantoea > Pantoea sp. XY16. Next base: position 234,567 of record NZ_JANZNP010000010.1, read on the forward strand.
GGATCGGCCGAGGGCAACGGCGACAATCCTTCAAGTAACGCCTTGAAGTAGAGCATGGTTCCACCAACAAGCAACGGTATTCGTCCGGCTTCAACGATATCCGCCATTTCTGCTAAAGCATCCCGCCGGAACTCCGCTGCCGAATAGGTTTCTGCGGGGTCGCGGATGTCGAGCAGACGATGGGGCGCCACTGCTAACTCCTCAGCCGACGGTTTCGCCGTGCCAATATCCATCTGACGATAGATTAAGGCAGAATCTACGCTGATTAGTTCCACTGGTAACTGCTTACGCAATTCAATTGCTAAAGCCGTTTTGCCAGACGCCGTGGGTCCCATCAAAAAAATAGCCTTTGGCCGGCCAGCCTGGTTTAATTCACTCATGCTTCAACGCGTTGATCGCGCTCTCAATCTCTATGGGCTGTAATAAGCCTGAAGGCGGCGATTTCAGCAGCTGTGGGCAAAGCCGTTCAAGCTCTGCCAGCAGGTTGATCGCCTGTGAGTGATTCCAGTCGGAGGACTCTGTATCCTGACGCCGCGCCAGCCACTGGGCCAGTTGCGTCGCAGAGATCTCCTGCTGCCGGGCGAGATAGCCTAACAGCTCAGGAATCAAGATTTGTAAATTTTGTGTTCGTAACGGTAAAGGCACCGCGCGCAATGTCACGTGGTCTCCTTCGGGCTGAAGTTCAATGCCCATCTGATTGAGCAGGCTGCTCTTTTCTTTTGCTGCCTGTCGTTCTTCCTGGGCGATTTTCAGGCGCACCGGGATCAATAGTGGCTGCGGTTTAAGCCCCTCTTCGCCCGGTTCAAGCTGCGCCTGTTTCAGCCAGCGCGCCGCCACCGGCAACGCCATCAGCATTAATGTCTGATCCTGCTCCAGCAGTGCAAAGTGATTGTGTAACACGGTCAGTACACGGCCAAAACTTTGAGCATGCGCGGCCAGTGGCGAGGGTCTTTCGGGCTGACGCGCTATCGGCTCGCGGGCTTTTGGCGGTGATGACGTGCTGACAGGCGTTTTCAGCAACTGCTGATAAACCGCCCCTTCACGTTGACGATACCCATTCTCTTTGTTCTGCCAGGCCGGAGCAGGCTGTGTTTCACGCCCGGATGCTGCTGATTTCTTCTCACTGACGGATGCCGATGGCTGCGCAAAATGATTACCGCCTGCTGCCTGACGGTTTTCCGGCTGCCAGCGCGGTGCGGGCTCTTCTGCCTGGAGCGCAGGTAAGGTCGGTGTCGCCATCGCCTGTAATGCGCTGACCACACCCTGATAGATAAAGTCATGCACCAGGCGTGATTGATGAAACCGTACTTCGTGCTTGGCCGGATGGACGTTGACATCAACCTGATGCGGGTCGATCTCCAGATAGAGCACATAAGCGGGCTGCTGGTCATCCTGGAGCTGAGTCTGGAACGCCTGGCGAATAGCGTGGTTAATCAGTTTATCGCGCATCATTCGGCCATTCACATAGCAATACTGCAGATCGGTGACCTGGCGCGAACCGGCAGGGTCGGCAACCCAGCCGCGCAGCGAGAGGTCGTCATGCTGCCAGTCGATGCGCAGCGCATGCTGCATAAACGTGGTGCCGCAGATAGAAGCCAGCCGCCGTTCGCGCTGGCTCTCCTCGCTGACGGCCCGATACTGACGCATCATTTTACCGTTGTGGCTTAGCGAAAGGGCGACATCAAAACGTGCCAGGGCAATACGGCGAATGACCTCGTCGATATGACCGAACTCGGTTTTCTCGGTGCGCATAAATTTGCGGCGTGCCGGCGTGTTATAAAACAGGTCCAGCACTTCCAGTGTGGTACCACAGGGATGCGCCGCCGGTTTAACCGTTACCGCCATATCACGCCCTTCTGCATAGGCCTGCCAGGCTTCAGTTTGATCGGCGGTGCGTGAGGTGAGTGTCAGGCGGGAGACAGAACTGATACTGGCCAACGCTTCACCACGAAAACCCAGGCTCATGATCGCTTCCAGGTCATCCAGTGAGGTTATTTTACTGGTAGCGTGACGGGCGAGTGCCATCGACAGCTCGCTTTTCACGATGCCGCACCCGTTGTCACGAATGCGAATCAGCTTTGCGCCGCCTTTTTCAATATCAACGTCAATGCGCGTCGCGCCGGCATCCAGGCTATTCTCCACCAGCTCTTTAACCACGGAGGCAGGACGCTCAACCACTTCACCCGCCGCAATCTGGTTAGCCAGCTGGGGTGGTAAAATTTGAATCGGCATGGTTTTCCTTTTAGCTGGCAGCCCGGCGCAGGGGCCGGGCAAACAATCAGGATGCAGGAATTTTCAGGTTCTGCCCCAACATGACGTTGGTCGACTTCAGATTATTGGTCTGCATTATCGCTTTCGGACTGACGCCGTAGTGTGCGGCAATGCCGGTTAATGAATCGCCCACCACAACTTTGTGGCGCACAACGCCGCGTGGCGTAGCGCGCGTGGTGCGACTGGCGACTGCACTGGCCGGCACTTTGAGTCGCTGTCCGACCCACACCACATCCCGCTTCAGGGTGTTCATCTCACGCAGGGTGTTCATGCTGACGCCATACTTCGCGGCAATACCGGAAAGTGTCTCACCACGCGTTACCGTATGGCGCTGCGTTGCTCCGGTATATTGTGTCACACCTGTCGCCGGGTTGCTGGCGACGCTAACCGCTGGCGACGAGCCCAGCGGCCGGTTTTCCTCCTTTGGGATGGATTGCAGCGGGTGCGCCAGGAAATAAGTGCGCAGACCCTTATAGATCGACTGCGCAATCTTATCCTGGTGTGCGCTACTGCCAAGCAGTCGCTCCTCCGAGGAATTACTGATAAAGCCGGTTTCCACCAGCAAAGAAGGAATATCGGGTGAACGCAGCACGCCAAGACTGGCATGCTCAGGCAGACGTTTATGCAGCGACGTCACGCTGCGCATCTGCTGCAACACTTTCTGGGCGATGTCATAACCGACCCGCTGCGAGTGGCCGAATTGCAGGTCAAGTACCGCCTGGCTGAGGTAGGGGTCGGCCTGACTGTTAGCCAGCAGGTCACCTGCGCCGCCCAGCAGCTCAGACTGTTTCTCTTTCTGCTCCAGCCAGTTAGCCATCTCGTTATTGGCCCGGCGGTTTGATAATACCCAGACCGATGCACCGGTCGCCGCATGGCTCGGCGCGGCGTCAGCATGAATTGAAACCAGCACGTTGGCGTTGGCTTTACGCGCCACGTCGGAGCGGCCCATAACCGAGATAAAATAGTCGCCATCACGCGTCAGGACGCCTTTAAACATCGGATCGTTATTCAGCAACACCCGCAGTTTACGTGCAATCGCGATCGTGACGTTCTTCTCTTTCAGTCCGCGCTGCCCGATGGCGCCGGGATCCTGACCGCCATGTCCGGCATCAATCGCCACAATCACGGTATCGTTCTGGCTGACGGCCCGGCCAGGACTCACGGTGCTGGCTGTGCTGGTCACGGACGTCACCGGATTCGAATTAAAGGGGTTAGCCGCTGCGGCACTCTGGGTGGGTACGCGCGTCGGTGCTGTGACGGGCGCAGGCACACTGCGCGTAACAGCAGGTGGCTTACCGGTAATGGTGAAGACTACGCTGTAGCTGTTGCCATTGCGCTGGGTGACCGCCCGGGTTTTACCCGCCTGCGTCAGCTCAAACACCAGCCGCACGCTCTGTTTATCTTTAGGGGTGCTGGTGCGAATTCGCTTTACGATGTTTTCGCCGCTGAAATTTAACGGCAGCCCCTGAACCACGCCGCTCTGGCGCACATCCAGCACTACACGATTCGGGTTGTGCAGAGAGAAAAAGGCATAGACCGGCTGTCCGGCAAAGTTCAGCGTAACGGTAGCCTGACTATCGCCATTGGCCACTTTGATATCAGACAGCGTGGCGGCAAACAGGGGCGTACAGACCAGCAGCAGCAGTGATACCAGTGCTATTTTCATCCGTGACATCATGCCTCATCCCTGCTTTGACCAACGTGTTCAAGCCACTGCTGGCCGGACGCGGATTGTGCCGTCAGTTCTGCTTCACGCGCCTCACCCGCATAACGTAGCGTTAAGGTGAGATCGGGCTGTGGCAGAAAACCGGCACCCTGCTGAGGCCATTCCACCAGACAGATAGCATCACCGCTGAAGTAGTCGCGGATGCCCATAAACTCAAGCTCTTCGGGATCGGCAAGGCGATAAAGATCGAAGTGGTAGAGCGTACGGTCATCCAGCGTGTAAGGTTCAACGAGGGTGTAAGTAGGACTTTTGACATTGCCCTGATGGCCCAGCGCCTGCAGAAAGCCGCGGCTGAAGGTGGTTTTACCCGCCCCCAGATCGCCATAGAGATAAATCACTGCCGCGCTGCCACAGGCGCGCGCCAGCTGAGCGCCCAAACTGAGCGTAGCCGCCTCATCGGGCAAAGAAATAACACAGGTCTTCATGCTTCTTTATTCATCTCAGGATTAACAAACTGCCACAGCAGATCCAGTAAATCAGTGGCCAGCATACCGCGAGTACCGCGTTCTGCCGCAACCGCATCGGCCGCTGCACCATGTGCAACGCAGCCCGCGCAGGCCGCATCGAACAGCGTCAGTTTCTGACCCACCAGCGAGGCGATAATTCCACTCAGGAGATCGCCCATACCGCCGGACGCCATACCGGCATTGCCTACATCCGCAAAGGCCATTTCGCCCTGCTCGCTGGCAATCAGCGTGCCGGCACCTTTCAGTACCACTACGCCACCATAACGCTGCGCCAATGTCTGCGCTGCATGTAAGCGGTCACTCTCAATTTCACTGGTCTCGATATTCAGCAAACGCGCCGCTTCGCCAGGATGCGGCGTAATAATGCGATTCTGACGTTTCTCAGCACTGATTGCCAGCAGGTTAAGTGCATCCGCGTCCCAAAGCATCGGCTTTTCACTGCCTGCTACCCGCTTCAATGCCTGCTTTCCCCATTCGCGCTGACCCAGACCGGGTCCAATCGCGATGACATCAGCCCACTCCAGCGCCTCCGTCAGGCGTTCATCAGTCAGTTCATCGACCATAATTTCAGGCCGTGCGGTCAGAATCGGAATAATATTATCTTTGTGAGTGAGTACTCGCACCAACCCACTGCCGCTGCGTAACGCGGCTTCTGCCGTCATTCGAACGGCGCCCGCGGTGCCCGCATCGCCTCCCACGACCAGCAGCCGGCCGTGACTGCCCTTGTGCGAGGTCGGTTTACGTGGCTTAAGCCAGCGAGTTAATGCGCTGGCATCATAACGGGCGATAGGTGCCTCTTCTCCGGCCAGAAAAGCAGCCAGACCAAGATCGGCATACCAGAGCTTTCCGATGTAGTCTCGCGCCTTGCCGGTGATCTGGCCCGGTTTCAGTGCGACCATACTCAGCGTATGACTGGCATTAATCACCTCGCCGGGCGCAGTGCCGTTGCGCGCGGATAAGCCAGAAGGCATATCAATGGCGACTATCGGTGCCGCATGGGCGTTCGCCTGCTGGATCAGCGTGGCATAAGGTTCTTCGGGCGCACGATTGCTGCCCGTTCCCAGCAGGGCATCGACAATCATATCAACCTGATCTGGCCAGGCCGCATCGGCCGCATGAATTTCACCGCCCGCATCCAGCCATGCGTCCCGCGCACGCTGTGCCTCTTCCGGCAGCGCTTTTTCACTTTCGCACGCCAGCAACGTGATGGTTTTGCCCGCCGCCTGCCCCAGACGCGCCAGCACATAGCCATCACCGCCGTTATTGCCATGACCGCACAGGATCAGCCAGTGGCTGGCTTCGGGCCAGTGCGCTGTCAGATGCTCGTAAGCGGCCTGCCCGGCACGCTGCATCAGCTCATACAGAGTAATCCCGAGCGCATCGGCTCCCTGTTGCTCAAGCTGTGCCACAGCCTGCGCAGGCCAGACAGAATATGGTAAACTGCGGCTGTTTTTCTTCGAATCCTGGTCACTCATGTCATACCCTCTCGATCTTCATGAACTCGCACAACAGATTAAACAGTGGGGATTGGATCTCGGCTTTCAGCAGGTCGGCATCACCGATACCGATCTCAGTGCAGAAGAGCCGCGCCTGCAGGAATGGCTCGATAAGCAGTATCATGGTGAGATGGCATGGATGGCGCGACACGGCATGATGCGGGCGCGTCCTCATGAGTTGCTGCCCGGCACGCTGCGCGTCATCAGCGTTCGTATGAACTACCTTCCGGCCAAAGCTGCCTTTGCCACCACGCTGAAAAATCCCCGACTGGGCTATGTCAGCCGTTATGCACTCGGTCGTGATTACCACAAAGTATTGCGCAATCGACTGAAAAAGCTCGGAGAAATGATCCAGCAGCACTGTGGCGAGCTGAATTTCCGGCCGTTTGTGGATTCGGCACCGCTGCTGGAGCGCCCGCTGGCGGCCAAAGCCGGACTCGGCTGGACCGGCAAACATTCGCTGATACTGAATCGGGAAGCCGGCTCGTGGTTTTTCCTCGGCGAGCTGTTGATCGACATTCCGCTGCCGGTCGACACTCCGCAGCAGGAGCAGTGTGGCCGCTGCGTTGCCTGCATGACCATCTGCCCCACCAGCGCAATCGTTGAGCCTTACGTCGTGGATGCCCGGCGCTGTATCTCCTATCTCACCATTGAGCTGGAAGGGGCTATCCCGGAAGAATTTCGTCCGCTGATGGGTAACCGCATTTATGGCTGCGATGACTGCCAGCTGATCTGTCCGTGGAATCGCTATGGACAACTCAGTGACGAAAGCGACTTTTCACCGCGCGCGGCTTTACATGCACCGGAGCTGCTCGATTTGTTTCAGTGGGATGAAGCGAAATTTTTACGCATCACGGAAGGCTCAGCCATTCGCCGTATTGGCCATTTACGCTGGCTGCGCAATATTGCCGTGGCGCTGGGTAATGCACCCTGGTCGCCCCACATCATTCAGGTGCTGGAACAACGACTTGGTGAGAGTGAACTGCTGGATGAACATATTCAGTGGGCAGTGATACAACAGCAGCAGAAACGTGAGCTGCTGGTAGTTGAAGTGCAGCCCGCCCAGCAGAAACGGCTGGTTCGTGCAGTTGAGAAGGGTTTACCGCGTGATGCATGATTGAACAGCGAGCCGCTGGATATCGTTTTCCACATGCTGTGAATAAAAATAAAAAGCCGTTGTCATTCAACTGCAACAACGCTGATTTCACTGTGAAATAACAAATTGAAATATCTTCATAAACATAAATATCAACCACTTATGAAAAATTTGTGTTTATTTAATAATGAGACTACCGCTGCGGTTAAATCACAAAGCTGTGGATAACTCTGTTCAGAAGATATTTACAGATCGCCCTGACAGGCATGAAAGATGGGGGGTGGTGCTGTGGATAACCTTCAGGAGACAACTAAAATCACGCGACCAAAAACAGCCATATAACGAACTGAAACAGGGGGTGATGTAAAATCTGGAGCGGGAAACGAGACTCGAACTCGCGACCCCGACCTTGGCAAGGTCGTGCTCTACCAACTGAGCTATTCC